>NZ_SOPU01000031.1:0-710 GCF_004402115.1 Pseudomonas sp. F01002
GGGTAACGGAGAAGTTGGCACTCTGTTGATACCATTGCCCTGTCCTGGGGACGCTATAGACAGGAAGTATCTGTTGGTTCGAGGCGGTGCTGACTGAAAAAATCGGCGGTATATTGTTTACGAGCGGACTAAAGTTTCGAACGCTATAGCTGAATGAGTAGGTTCGTCCTGCCATGAAGTTAAATGTTTGACTGAACAACACTCCGGCATGCCCTGTATGAGCTGTCGTATCGTTATGAAACACCCCCCCCGTAATACGCCCTTGAAAACCTGCAGGGCCTATTTGCCAGTTACCTGCGGTCCCATTGCTGAAGTCAGTAATGGAGTCCCGCCAGGTATCAACCACTACGGTAAAGGTCCGGGCCGGAGATACCGGGTTATTACCATAAAGCCCTCTGGCCGTAATGCTATGAAAACCAACCCCCACCGACAGACTGATCTCCCCCCATCCACCGATACTGTTGACCGATGCGTTCTGCTTCGGACTACCATTATCACGAACCTCGACAGTGGTATTGATAGACGCATTGCCGCCGACATACACGGTGGTTGCCGTGGTCGTGCCGCCGTTGGCAATAGAATTCCCCTGCGGATCCCTGACGGCAACACTCGGTGTGACCAATGCCACCACGGTCAAGGTCCATACCGCCGATGACAGCGACTCCGATTTCGCGACGAAGCTGTGCCCTGCCCGGCTCAGCCCGGTGCGG
>NZ_SOPU01000031.1:762-1010 GCF_004402115.1 Pseudomonas sp. F01002
GGTTGGCGATATCCCGCAACTGCGAGTCGGTGACCTTGTCGATGGTCGGCTGCACCTCTGCCACCACATTTACAACCCAGGCCGCCGACGCCAGCGATTCCGATTTCGCGACGAAGCTGTGCGCGGTCCGGCTCAGCCCGGTGCGGGTCGAGGTCCAGCTCCCATCGGGCTTGACATCGACCGTCTGCGGCAGAGCGTCGTTATCGGTAATGATGACCTTCAGGTTAGGTGTCGCCTTGCCCGTCAGG
>NZ_SOPU01000031.1:1042-5848 GCF_004402115.1 Pseudomonas sp. F01002
ACTCCAACACCGCCGAATAGCTGTGCTTACCCGTAGCCGCACGCAAGAGGGTGTAGCGCACTTCGACCTGCTGATTCAAATTCCGCGTAATGAATTGCTCGTCGATGCGAAAATCCACCGGTTTACCAGCGATGATGGTGGTGATCGGTATCCAGTCGCTGGTGCTGCCGGCGGCAGTTGGCCCGTTCCAGTAATATGTCAACACATCGCCTGCCGCTGTCCCCAGGTAACCAATGCGCAAGGTAGCGCTGTCAGGCACCCACGCCGGGTCAAGAAAGTCGTCCGGGGCTTCTACCACCTTAGGCGCCGGCAACTCGGCGCGAATGCGCTCGACGTTGTAGAACGCATGCTCGGACTCACTGACGCCATAGAGCGCCGACTTATCATTGGAGACCCGGTAAAACAGGTTGAGCTTGCCGTTTTCGAGCACCTTGATGTGCTCCGCTTCCACGTACAGCGTGATGGTTTTTCCGGCCTCGCCATCGCTGACAAGGTGCGGTATTTCATGCAGGTACGGCTGGCTGTTGGATTTGGTTCCCAGCCAGACCAGGTTGATCAGGTCCCCTCCTTTGATGAGCGGAGAAGGCCCGATGTCCACCGTCGCCATGCCTTGCGTGGGTTCCAGCGTATCGCCGATGACTTCGCGAATGGTCGGGGCCGGCAACTGTGAGATTTCACCGACCACATTGGCAAAGGTGCGCTTGGATGACAACGGCGGGCTGCCATCGGCTTTGGTCAACACATAGGAAGCATCCGCCTTGCCCATGGCAATGGCGCGAACAGCGGCGTTCGGCACCTCAAGCTCGAGGACGCTCGGAATATTGTCGATTGGCGTGGGCTTGCTACGGTGAACCAGTTGCTCGCCATGAGCCGGCGTGCCGATCCAGGTCATCACCACGGTATCGCCGATATCGAAATCGTCCGTACGGACATGAATCTGTACCGTGACGTTGGCTTTGCCCAGCTTGATCAGGTCGATCACGCCATTGATCGACTCCTTGATAATCGGCGGTTCCAGCCGCCAGGCGCCGGCGTCGACCAGCACCGTGGTGCTCAGAGAGCGCTTTTGCGACCAGTTCCAGACCTCATCGCGCACCTCGTACTCCACCAGTAGTGCGGCGCTGTCCCCCCCGGCGAGAATCGCCGCCTGATCCGCGACAATGATGATGGGGGAAGCGCCATCGGCCTGGGTCTGGGTAACGACGTGAGGTGGCAAACGCACGCTGCCCCAGTACACAAAAATGACGTCGCGCACCCTTATGCCCGTATATTTCGGTACGGTTAACGGCACACCTTTTTCCGCCCACTCGGCGGTGACACCGTTTATCCTCACATCCTCCGGTATTCCGACTGGCTTGAGCTCCGAATGGCCGGGCAGATGAGGAAATTTATCGTCCCCACCCGGTTCGTCGAGCTTGACCAGCAACCGCAACGGCACCGACGGGTCATCGGGTGTGCTCGAGCCCTTGCGAGTCAATTGGTAATGCACGGTTTCGACCCAACCAGGGACGATGTCCTTCGTCGGCAGGTAGAAAAATAAACGCTTATCGAGTTCTTCCAGCAAGACTTCCTTGTGCCAGATCTTCAGCAGCCCCCAAAAAATATCGTGCTGATCCCCGACTTGCATGCCCATGTACGGATCGATGACACACAGCACGCCGTCGGGATAGTCGCTCACCACGGCAATGTTGATACCGCCGTCGCCGTCCACCACGGGCTGGGTCATGCCTGCGATAAACAAAGGCCTGAGCGCGAACAACCCCATACCGGTGCCGGGCTCGATCAGAGGAAACAGGAGGGGGCTGAAAATGCTCATGGTGGAAGCTCTTGAGAGGGTTGACGGCCTTATTTAAGGCGCACTCCCACAAAGCTGCCTACTGTCAGAAATAACAGGTCGGAGGTTTATTCCGACGGGTGGTAGTGCGCAATACCGTTCGTCTGGAAACACTGCTCACCTGTTATTTCTGACAGTAGCCAACTCCACCTCATCAGGCATTGAATAACTCCGTCATCCCTATCCCCGACAGGAGTCTCCCCATGACCAGCCAACCCCCCCTCACCCCGGACAGCAGCGTGCTGGTCCTGCGCGAACTGAAAATCCCCGGCCGCACCGGCCCCCTACCCACCGGCGAATGGGGCATCAACATTGCCGCCGCGCTCGACAACTTCCCGCGCCAGGGCCTGCAATGCCAGGCCGGGCCCTGGGGTAACATGGCCGTCGGCGACAAGCTGGTGATTTTCTGGGGCGCCAGCAACCAGGTGTTGCAGGAGACCGTTGATCAGCAGGAGAAGGACACGGAGCTGACGCTGTTCATCCCGGCGGCGCGAATCGCCGACGGTGTCCATCACGTGTCGTACAGTGTCACCCGCCTGGGCAGCACGCCGGAGCCTTCCGAGGTCATGAAGGTGTACGTCAAGCTCACCCGGCCCGGTGGCCAGGACCAGAATGGCGACACGCCCGGCCATTCCGAACTGCACATGACCATCCCGAAGGAGATCCTCGACGGCGGCATCGACAAGGACAACGTCACCGCCGGGGTGCCGATCACCATCCAGCCTTACCCAAACATGGCGCTGGGCGATGTGATCCAGGTGACCTGGGGTGGCAAGTTTGTCCTCAGCGAGCCGCTGACCGAGGCTCAGGTTAAGGACCCTGCGAACAATCCCATTGTCGTGCTGGTCGACGAAGCCACCATTCGTGCCGCGGGCGATTCGGACAGCAGCGGCCTGGCCGTGGCCTTCGAAGTCTACGATATGGTCGAAAACCGCTCCGAAGACTGGTGCGCCGAGCAGCGGGTGGTGGTCGGCGTCGACCAGACGCGCCTCACCGCGCCCATCGTCAAGGACGCCCAGAACAACGTACTCGACGTCGACAAACTGGGCGACAAGGATGCGACCGCGCAGATCCTGGCCGTAGACAACAACTTCAAGCTGGGCGACATCATCTTCGTTCGGGTCAGGGGCACCCCGGTGGAGGGCGCACCGGTCGACCTCGAGATCCAGGGCGAACCACTGACCAATGTCCCGAGCATCCCCGAGCTGAAAGTGCCCAACGCGGTGCTCAAGCAACTGGCCAAGACCCAGGTGGTGTTTTCCTATCGCCTGAAAAAAACCGATGGCAGCGCTGATCTGCAGTCCAAGGGCCAATTCGTCCGGGTCATCGGCGAAATCCAGCGCCTCAAGGCGCCGATCGCCGAGGACGCCCAGCAAGGCTCCATCGACCCGGAGCTGCCGCGCACGCGTATCGAAATCCCGTTCGACAAATCGTTCGCCGCCGGCCAGGCGATCAAGCTGTTCTGGCTCGGCACCCGGCCAGACTTCGGCACCTACCTGCCCGACCTGGGGCTGCGTCCGATCAGCAATGGCGAGATCGAGGCCGGTGAATCGCTGTTCATCACGGTCGCGGGCGAGCACCTCACGCCCATCAAGGGTGGCACCCTGGAACTGTATTACCAGCTGCTGATCGAGGATACGCTGCTGGCCACCTTCAACCGGGTCAACGCCACACACGCCATCCGCGAATCCCTGCACCTGACGCCGCTGCAGGTCGGCGAACCGCGCCTGGAACTGCCGGAGCCGGAGGTTGAAGGCGTCGTCGACGGTGTGCTCCCGCCGGACCGGCCGGGCACCACGTTGACCGTCAAGTACCTGAATACGGTCAAGGACGACGTGGTGACTTATGAGTGGGTCGGTTCCAAGACCGGCACGGCCACTGACTGGGTCAAGCTGAGCTCGTTCACTGCCGGTAAACCGGTGCCATTCAGCATCAAGGCGGAACTGATCAAGGGTAATGAAGGGGGGACGGTCAAGGCGTCGTACTTCATTGATCGAGCGGTTGGCGGGACCAGTTTTTCGAATGCGTTGACGTTCGGCGTGGGGGCGGCGTTGGAGTTGAAGCCCGCGAGTGTGAAAGAGCCAACGGTGCCACCCTCGATCCGATCGCCGCGCAGAACACCCTGACCGTGGTCGTGCCGCAAGGTGACCTGCAACCCACCGACCTGCTGAGCGTGACCTGGAGCGGTACCGCCGGCGCCGGCTCGCACACCACCACACCCGCCCCGATCAGCACCATCGGCCGTGAGATCCCGGTGCCGGTGTCGGTGATTGCCTTTAACCTGGGCAAGCCGGTGACCGTCACCTACACCGTGACCCGGGGCTCGAGTGCGTCGCAAGACTCACTGCCCTTCACCCTGAACGTGCAGACCCTGCCGGTCAGTGAGTTGAAGCAGCCGTTGATTCTGGAGGCCGCCAACAGCGGCGAAGGTCCGGAGCTGGACATCACCGCGTTGACCGCCGGCGGAACCATGCGGTTTTTGACGTGGCCGCATATTGCAGTGGGCCAATTTGTCTGGCTGGACTTGCTGGGCTTCAAAGCCAATGGTGACCCCCACAACACAAGACTGATGAAGGCCCCGGGCAGCTATGTCAATCAAGGGTGGATCGATCAAGGGTGGATGGATCTCAAGGTGCCCTATAGCTACCTGAAGGACCTGGGGATGGCCGGGATCTGAAAATGGTGTTCAAAGCGACACTGAACAAGAGTCAGATTGAAACGGAGGCGGTGACCTACCCGGTACGCACCTATACCGTCAGGGCGGTGGCCTTGATCGAGCCGACCATCGACTCGGTCAAAGGCGATCCGAGCGGGGTCGAGATTCCCAACGGTGGCACCACCGTGGAAACCGGTAAACAATATACCGCCGATTTTTTCAGTCAGCACCGCCTCGAACCAACAGATACTTCCTGTCTATAGCGTCCCCAGGACAGGGCAATGGTATCAACAGAGTGCCAACTTCTCCGTTACCC
>NZ_SOPU01000032.1:0-239174 GCF_004402115.1 Pseudomonas sp. F01002
CACCGCTTTCGACCGAGAAGATCGAATCGTCAAAAGAGCCAAACAACGCCACTCTTTCAACTCCTTCTGGGCTTCGATGACCTGAAGCAACTCGCTGTCGAAAACTGCGTAACTCATTGTTCACCAAGGAGTTTTCCGTTTCGACTGCGCCGGAAGTGGGGCGAATTATAGACTTCCAGAATCTGCCGTCAACCCTTAATTACGCCTTTCTTGCAGAAGTTGACCTTTTAGCCATTAAACGGGGGATTCGGCGGGTTACAGGGGGTAGTCGCAACACTAATAGCAATGCACCTATAGAGGCGTAAACCGCCCACTCCTTAAGATCAGCGCGCACGATCCACAACATATGCAGCAATCCAAGCCCGAGAACCACATAGGCAAGACGATGTAATTTCTTCCAGCTAGAACCCAAACTCCGCTGACTATAGCGATTTGAGGTCACCGCCAAGGCCAATAAACAGAGAAACCCAAGCGTCCCGACAATAATGTACGGCCGTTTGCGCAACTCGACACCCAACTGCGACCAATCAAAGCCGAGGATGAACGCCGTATACCCACTCAAATGCAAAACCACATAAGCGAAGCACCACAACCCCAGTTGCCGCCGGACAGCAACCCACCCCGCCCAACCGGTAAGTCTCTGCAGAGGTGTCATGCTTAAAGTAATGAGTAGCAGGACGAGCGTCCCCAGCCCCAACCGGTCAACCAGCACCTTGCCCGGATCAGGCCCCAGCACATCCTCCCAGGCCTGATACAACCAAAGCAGCGGCAAGACCGCAACAGCTATAAAGACACCAATTCGCCAAAACGGAAATCGCATCAGTAGTTTTTCCGCAAATCGAGCCCTGTATATAGAGAGGCGACTTCATCCGAGTAGCCATTGAACATCTGCGTATCCCGCACATTGGGCTTGAACAATCCACTCGGCAAACGCCGCTCGCGCGCCTGAGTCCAACGTGGATGGTCGACCGCAGGATTCACGTTCGCATAAAAACCATACTCATCCGAGGCAATGCTCTGCCAGGTGGTTTTCGGCTGCTCACTAACCAGACTGATCCGCACGATGGATTTGACGCTCTTGAAGCCGTACTTCCACGGGACCACCAAACGCAGAGGCGCGCCGTTCTGATTCGGCAACTCCCGCCCGTACATACCCACGGCAAGAATCGCCAACGGGTTCATCGCCTCATCCAGGCGCAGCCCTTCCACATAAGGCCACTCAATCAAGGCAAAACCGGAACGTTGCCCGGGCATGCTCTTGGGATCTTCCAGGGTTTCGAAGCGAATGAATTTGGCTTTGGACGTTGGCTCAACTTCCTTGAGCAAGGCCGAGATGGGAAATCCGATCCATGGAATGACCATTGACCAGGCCTCTACACAGCGAAGACGATAGATGCGTTCCTCCAACTGATAAGGCTTCATGAAGTCTTCCAGTGCGTATCGTCCCGGCTTGCCCACCTCCCCGTCCACCACCACACTCCAAGGTTCGGTTTTCAACGCGCCGGCATTGGCGGCAGGATCACCTTTATCGGTGCCGAACTCATAGAAGTTGTTGTAATGGGTCGCGTCCTTGAATGGCGTGATCGCCTCATCCTTGACGCTGACCGCGCCCCACTTGGTAGAAGGAAGTTTTTCGGCAAACCAGGAAGGCGCCTTGCCAGGCTCAACATCCGCATAACGCGCAGCATCGGCAGCACTAACCCAACGCGGCAAGCCGCTAACAGCCAAACCGGCAACGGCGGCACCGAGAACATTGCGACGAGATAGATAGAAGGATTCAGGCGTGACGTCCGACTCATGGCAGTCAGACGTTTTGGGGATTTTGATCAGCATGACAACTCCGCAGCATTGGAGGACAGATGCACCCATAGACTGCGGAGTATGAGGGAAATTACATCACTCGGCGTTTTTGTGCCGACGAAGACGTAACAGATATTGAACCGGGCCAGAGGCTGCATAAGCGAGGAAAACCAGCAGCAGGATGCGCGGCGGATCACTGAACACTACGGCAAACACCAATACCACCGCGAGGATGGCCACGAAAGGTACACGCCCCTTCAAATCCAGCTCCTTGAAGCTGTTGTACTTGATGTTGCTGACCATCAGCATGCCGGCGGCAGCGACCATCAGTGCAACCAGGAAGGACATCTTCGAACCCTGAATGCCGTAATCACTGAACGCCCAGACAATGCCTGCGACCACACCAGCAGCAGCCGGACTGGCCAGACCAATGAAGTAGCGCTTGTCCGCAGTGCCGACCTGGGTATTGAAACGCGCCAGACGCAACGCTGCACCGGCTACATAAATGAAGGCAACCATCCAGCCGACCTTACCCATGTCGCCCAAGGCCCAACCGAATGCCAGCAATGCCGGCGCAACACCAAAGGCGACCATGTCGGACAGCGAGTCGTACTCGGCACCGAAGGCGCTCTGGGTATTGGTCATACGGGCAACGCGACCATCGAGGCCGTCGAGCACCATCGCGACAAAAATCGCGATCGCTGCAAAAGCAAAATACTTGCTCGCACCAATCGAATCACCGGCACTCAAGGCGCTCTGGGCGCTCATCGAGTTGATGATGGAATAAAACCCTGCGAACAGATTCGCAGTGGTAAACAGATTCGGCAGAAGATAGATACCACGATGCCGGACTTTACGACCTTCAGCGTCATGCCCTTCCTCGATGTGTTCATCGATGGGCAGCAGGCTTTCGGCGTCAGAAGCCTGGTTTGGCTCTTCGGGACGTTCGCTCATGGACATTACCTTGCAACGGGGTGGAAAGTTTGGACAGGTGTCTGGGACGACGGTTCGGCCGCAAACGATGCAGCTTTATACCAGAACCAGCCACCCAAACGAAAAAACGCGGCCTAGGCCGCGTTTTTCGTACAAGTGCGCGACTTAGTTTTTAGCTTTGTCGACGATCTTGTTGGCACCGATCCACGGCATCATGGAGCGCAGTTGCTCGCCGATGATTTCGATACCGTGAGCGGCGTTGTTACGACGCTTGGCGGTCATCGAAGGATAGCCGGTAGCGCCTTCGCTGATGAACATCTTGGCGTATTCGCCGTCCTGAATACGTTTCAGGGCGTTGCGCATGGCCTGACGGGATTCGGCGTTGATCACTTCCGGACCGGTCACGTACTCGCCGTATTCAGCGTTGTTGGAGATCGAGTAGTTCATGTTGGCGATACCGCCTTCGTACATGAGGTCAACGATCAGTTTCAGTTCGTGCAGGCATTCGAAGTAGGCCATTTCCGGCGCGTAGCCAGCTTCAACCAGGGTTTCGAAACCGGCTTTAACCAGCTCAACGGTACCGCCGCACAGAACGGCTTGTTCGCCGAACAGGTCGGTTTCAGTCTCGTCCTTGAAGGTGGTTTCGATGATGCCGGTACGACCGCCACCAACGCCAGCGGCGTAGGAAAGTGCAACGTTTTTGGCGTTGCCGGAAGCATCCTGATAGATAGCGATCAGGTCAGGGATACCGCCGCCTTTGACGAACTCGGAACGCACGGTGTGGCCCGGAGCTTTCGGCGCGATCATGATCACGTCGAGGTCGGCGCGCGGAACAACCTGGTTGTAGTGGATCGCGAAACCGTGGGAGAAGGCCAGGGTGGCGCCTTTCTTGATGTTCGGCTCGATTTCGTTCTTGTACAGAGCGGACTGGAACTCGTCCGGGGTCAGGATCATGACCAGGTCGGCAGCCGCAACAGCGGAAGCAACGTCGGTCACTTTCAGGCCGTGAGCTTCGGCTTTGGCAACAGTCGCCGAACCTTTACGCAGGCCAACAGTAACGTCAACGCCGGAGTCTTTCAGGTTGCACGCTTGAGCGTGGCCCTGGGAACCGTAACCGATGATGGCAACTTTCTTGCCCTGGATGATCGACAGGTCGCAGTCTTTTTCGTAATAAACTTTCATGAAATTCCCCTATATATCCAGGCCGTTCAGGCCATTCGCTAATTTGGTTTAGATGCTGAGTACTTTGTCGCCGCGGGCAATGCCGGTTACGCCGCTGCGGACGGTTTCCAGAATCGAGGCGGTGCCAATGGACTGAATGAAGCTGTCGAGCTTATCGCTTGTACCGGTCAATTGAACGGTATACACGCTAGCGCTGACGTCAACGATCTGCCCACGATAAATATCGGTAGTGCGTTTGATCTCGGCGCGCTGGGCGCCGGTGGCCTTGACCTTGACCAGCATCAGCTCGCGCTCGATGTGAGCACTCTCCGACAGGTCGACCAGTTTGACCACTTCGATCAACTTGTTCAGGTTCTTGGTGATCTGCTCGATAACTTCATCGTGGCCAACCGTGGTCAGCGTCAGACGCGACAGGGTCGGGTCTTCGGTCGGTGCCACGGTCAGGCTTTCGATGTTGTAGTTGCGCTGCGAGAACAGGCCGACTACACGAGACAGAGCACCCGGTTCGTTTTCCAGAAGCAAGGAAATAATGTGCCGCATGATTAAGTACGCTCCGTCTTGCTCAGCCACATATCGCGCATGGAGCCGTCTTTGATCTGCATCGGGTAGACGTGCTCGCTGGTGTCGACCGAAATATCGAGCACCACCAAGCGATCTTTCATGGCAAACGCTTCCTCCATCTTCGACTTCAAATCTTTCGAGTCGGTGATGCGCACGCCGACATGACCATAGGCCTCCGCCAACTTGACGAAGTCAGGCAGCGACTCCATGTAGGAATGCGAGTGACGGCTACCATAGCTCATGTCTTGCCACTGGCGAACCATACCCAGAACACCGTTGTTCAGGATGACGATTTTCACCGGCAAGCCATATTGCAGACAGGTGGACAGTTCCTGAATGTTCATCTGGATACTGCCCTCACCCGTCACGCAGACAACGTCGTCATCCGGGAAGCTCAGCTTGATGCCCATGGCCGCCGGAAAACCGAAGCCCATGGTGCCCAGGCCACCCGAGTTGATCCAGCGGTTCGGCTTGTTGAAGGTGTAGTACTGCGCCGCAAACATTTGGTGCTGGCCCACGTCGGAGGCCACAAAGGCATCGCCCTTGGTGACTTCGCACAGGGTTTCGATCACGGTCTGCGGCTTGATGACGCTGCCGTCGCCCTTGTCGTAAGGGAACAGGCCGCGGTCACCGCGCCACTCATCAACTTGCTTCCACCAACTGGCAACGGACTCCTTGTTCGGGGTCTCGCCGATTTCCTTGAGGATCGCGACCATTTCGGTCAGGACGCTCTCGACCGGACCGACGATAGGTACGTCTGCCTTGATGGTCTTGGAAATCGAAGCCGGGTCGATGTCGATGTGAATGATCTTGGCATTCGGGCAGAACTTCGCCGGACCGTTGATCACGCGATCATCGAAACGCGCGCCGACCGCGAGGATCACGTCGGCATGGTGCATCGCCAGGTTAGCGGTGTAGCTGCCGTGCATGCCGAGCATGCCAATGAACTGACGGTCGGTGCCAGGGTAGGCACCCAGGCCCATCAGGGTATTGGTTACTGGCAGGTTGAGCATCTTCGCCAATTCCGTCAGCGGCGCGGAGCCACCACCGAGAATCACGCCGCCGCCTGCGTACATCACTGGACGCTTGGCCGCCAAAAGCATTTCTGCCGCCTTGCGGATTTGCCCAGAGTGACCGCGAACGGCCGGGCTGTAGGAACGCAGCTTGGCTTTTTTCGGGAAGATGTATTCGAACTTCTCGGCCGGGTTGGTCATGTCTTTCGGGATATCGACAACGACGGGACCAGGACGACCGGATTGCGCGAGGTAGAACGCTTTCTTCATGACTTCCGGGATTTCCGACGCGTGTTTGATCATGAAGCTGTGCTTCACGATCGGCCGGGAGATACCGATCATATCGGTTTCCTGGAACGCATCGGTACCAACCATGTTGCTAGGCACCTGGCCGGAAATGACCACCATCGGAATGGAGTCCATGTAGGCCGTGGCAATACCGGTGATGGCGTTGGTTGCGCCCGGGCCGGAGGTCACCAGTACCACACCGGCTTTACCGGTGGCACGGGCATAGCCGTCAGCCATATGGGTCGCAGCCTGTTCGTGACGAACCAGGATGTGGGTCACTTCCGATTCTTTGAACAGGGCATCGTAGACATGAAGAAGAGCACCACCCGGGTACCCGTAGATATATTTGACGCCTTCGTCACGCAAAAAGCGGACGAGCATCTCACCGCCAGATAAAAGCTCCACGTTGTTCACCTCTAAAACGCCAGAATACCGCCCACATAAAAGAGGACGGGTCTTAATAGGTTTACTTCTCAGCAGAGCATGAGCGACGGTGGTCGCCGACTACGTCAGCACTGACTGAGCAAGTATTGGGATCGTCCCAAGTGTTGCGGGCCTTTCCCACCCAGCGCGAGGTAACGCGTTGCGGGTGTAACAGGTCGGCGCGGATGTGCGCCTCATGATCTGCTGAGCGGGCCTGCTTCTGGCAGTCCCTCTACAGCGGACTTTGGATTCTTCTGTTTCGTCCTCTCCAAGTCAAGTCGTCTATGTGCTTTATTGAACTAAGCACATGAGAAAGCAAGAAAAAACCGCTAAACAGCAACTGTGTTAGCTTCAATTGCGCAACCCAATACAAGGAAATGGCATGCGAACGTTTTTCCTGACCGCCAGCCTGCTGATTGGCATCAGCCCTTTGTGCATGGCCGCTCAGATCTACAAATGGGTCGACGCCCAGGGCGTTACCCACTTCGACGCCCAGCCGCCCCAAGGCCGGGAAGCCACCACCGTGGTCACGCCCTCCTCGCCTGCAAGCAACCAGCCCCCGTCGCCACGCAGCGGCACCATTGGTGATCAACAGGCTATCGACAATAAAGTTAAAAAGCAGGTGACCGAGCAGCAAGCCCAGCTAAAGGCATTCTGCGAACAGGCGCGGACGAACCTGGCTCAGCTTCAGAACAATCCGCGAATACGGGAGGATGTCGAAGGTGAGATGCGCCGCCTGACCGACCAGCAACGTCAGGAGCGCATTAGCGAAGCACAGAAACAGATTGCGGATAATTGCCAATAAACACCTGTAGGAGCTGTCGAGTGAAACGAGGCTGCGATCTTTTTAAAAGCAAAGTCAAAAGATCGCAGCCTCGTTTCACTCGACAGCTCCTACAACGGATCGGCGTTAGCGAGAGGCGGTGATCAGAAGATCAAACTCTTTGAGCAGCACCTGCAACTGCCGGTCCTTGCCCTGGACATTACGGGCAGCGAAGACCATTTCGGCCATCTCCTGAATTCCCGAAGCGTTTGGCAAGGGCAGATCCTGCTCGAGGATCACCTTCATCCGCGGAAGGAAGATCCATTGCAGCCACTGCTCGAAATCCAGCGTATCGACCGAGAATGGTTCGACACTGGAAAGCGCTTCGGCGGAGGGCGAGACCTCGTCCCACCAACCCTGAACCCGCAGCTCGCGCTCGATCAATAGCAACTGTTCGGCAATCTTCGGAAAGCGTGCATCCATCACAGCGATACCTTGGCCTTCTGACGGGCCAATGCTGCGCCAGCAGAATCACCCTGTTTCTCACGCGCCTGAGCGATCAATCCCCACAGGCTGGCCTGAAGTGCCGGACGACCGTTGGCGAAGGTCAGGCCACGACGAGCAAACTGCTCGGCTTGTGGCGCATCGCCTTGGGCCATACGCACCTGAGCCAGACGATAAAGCACTTGCGGCTCACGCGGCGCAACACGCTGGGCGCGCTCGAGGCTGGAGGAAGCACCGTTGAGATCACCGCTCGCCTGTTGCTGCTGAGCGGTGGTCAGCAAGGCCAGAACCGGACCGTCCAATTGCTCGTCGGCAGACAAGCCACCGGAGCTCGCCGAAGGAATCCCGCTCGGCGTCGACGGCATGCTGTAGCTGCCTTGATTGACCGGTGCCGACTGGACCGGCGAGGTATCGATCGGCCCCGGGGTGATCGGGCCTGGTGTGATCGGCGCAGTGCTGATCGGTGCCGACGTCACAGCGCCACCACCTGGCACCATCACGACGACGCCGGTATCACCTTGCGGGATTGCCTGAGTCTGGGCTTGCGCAGGACGTTTAGTCGTCGTCTGACGGAAACCGCCATTCGCCGAAATCCGTTCACTGTTCGAAACGGCGCTACCGGAATCCACAACCGGAATCGACCCGCGTTGTACGGAGGAGCAACCGCTGAGCAAAGCCACGGCGGTAACCGCTGGAATCAACCACTTGTTCACTTGAAACCCTCTTTGCTTAATTCATCCAGCCCTTGACCCAATCCATCACCGTTTCGCCGGAAACAGGGCTTTCGCCACCGCAAGCGGCACCGGGAGGCGGTTCGCTGCCGCGAATATACGGCATCTGCACCGCGCCTGGGCAGTTGGCATCAGAGCCTTGTCCGGTACGCGAATCGACCCAGGCCTGAACAATGTTGTCTGGCTGCGGCATGTCCAGCGGCAACGGATCGGCCTTGCGCATGAAACTGGTCCAGACCTGCAGCGCACCGGTGGCGCCGGTGAACGGAGTCTTGCCGTTGTCATCGCGACCCAGCCAGACCACGGCCAGCAGGTCCTGGCTGAAACCGGCAAACCAGCTGTCCCGCGAATCGTTACTGGTGCCGGTCTTACCGGCCAGGGTCAGGGTTTTCGGCAACACGTTGTAAACCGAACTACCGGTACCTTCACGCATGACCCGCTGCATGGCGCTCTGGATCAGGTAAATGGAGGCCGGATCAAAACGCTGCTGAATCTGGAACGGATAACGCTTGAGCGGTTCGCCTTCAGCGGTCAATACGCTACGGATCCCGCGCATCGGCGTATTGAAACCACCGTTGGCCAGGGTCTGGTACATCGTCGCCACTTCGATCGGGGTCATACCGCCAGCGCCCAGCAACATCGACGGGAACGCCGGGAACTCGCGACTCACACCGAGACGTGCCAAGGTCTTCAAGACATTCGGTACGCCCACCGCCAACCCGAGACGCGCGGTCGACAGGTTGTAGGAATGTGCCAGGCCCTGATACAGAAATACGGTGCCATGGGAACGGCGATCGTAGTTCTGCGGTTTCCAGACTTGACCGTCCGCGCCTTTGATCGAGAAGGAATCGTCCGACAGCCAACTGGTCAATGTGTACTGGCTCGGCTTCTCAAGGGCTGTCAGATAAACCGCCGGCTTGATCAAAGAGCCGATCGGTCGTACAGCATCCAGCGCACGGTTGAAGCCGGCAAAACTCGCCTGGCGGCTGCCGATCATGGCCTGGACTTCACCGGTTTCCGG
Organism: Pseudomonas sp. F01002; assembly: GCF_004402115.1. Lineage (NCBI taxonomy): Bacteria > Pseudomonadati > Pseudomonadota > Gammaproteobacteria > Pseudomonadales > Pseudomonadaceae > Pseudomonas > Pseudomonas sp. F01002. Next base: position 9,220 of record NZ_SOPU01000032.1, read on the forward strand.
GTTGGTCACGACCATGGCCGCTTCAACCTCATCGGAACCCTTGCGCCCGGAGAGTCTCTTGAAGGTGTCGTTGACCGACGCTTCGGCTTTCATTTGCAGGATCGGGTCGAAACTGGTGAAGATCCGCAAACCTTCCTCGGTCAAGTCTTCGTCGCGATAGTCTTCGCGCAGCTGACGCTTGACCAGATCGAGGAAGCCGGGGAACGAGCTGTCAGCCAGCTTGCCGCGAGTCGTCACACCCAGTGGCATTTTCTTCGCAGCAGCGACCTGATCGGCGGTGGCAACACCTTGTTGCTCAAGTACATCGAGCACGAGATTGCGCCGTTCAAGCGCCCGTTCAGGGTTGCGACGAGGGTTGTAATAGGACGGCCCCTTGACCATGCCCACCAGCATCGCGACTTGATGCAGCTTCAGTTCAGACAACGGCTGCCCGAAGAAAAACTGGCTTGCCAAGCCGAAACCGTGCACCGCGCGCTGGCCATCCTGACCGACGAACACCTCATTGAGGTAAGCCTCAAGAATGTCTCGTTTGTCGTAATGCAGCTCAAGCAACATCGCCATCATGGCTTCGGTGAGTTTACGGGTCAGGCTGCGTTCGCTGGTCAGGTAGAAGTTCTTGACCAGTTGTTGCGTCAGCGTACTGCCGCCCTGGGTCATCTTGCCGCCAGAGGTGTTGACATAGATGGCTCGGGCAATCGACTTGGGCGACACGCCCCAGTGGCTGTAGAAGTCCCGGTCTTCCACAGCGACCAAGGTTTCCAGCAGATAGGGCGGGACCTGATCGATCTTGATAAGAATGCGATCTTCGAGGTTTTTCGGGTAAATCCCGCCGATCAGCAGCGGCTCAAGGCGCACCACAGAAAGCTTCGAACCGTTGGTCGCCGAAAGTTCAGCCACGTAGTCGCCGGAGAACCGCACGCGCACAGGCTGGGGTTTCTCCAGACCTTCATAGAACTGGAAGCCACGGGTATTCAAGTCGACGGTGTTGCCACTGACCTCCGCCGCGCCGGGGCCATTGCTCACAGCTTCGCGTCGGTAGCCCAAGGCGTCGAGCTCGGTGAGGAAGTCTTCCTTGCTCAACTTTTGGCCGGTAAACAGCTCCAGCGGGCGCGCGTACACCTTGGCCGGAATGGTCCAGCGCTTGCCGGAGAACTTCTCCTGGACGATCGCGTCGAGGTAAACCGCGAACCCGGCCAGCACCACAAGGCCGACCAGACTGAGTTTAAGGGCCCAGCCCAGCCAGGGGCGCAGGCCCTTGGAAGGTGGTTTTTTGGGGGTGCGGGGGGATCGAGTACGAGTCATGGCGGCGGATTATACGCACTTTATTCATACTCAACAGGAGCCCTCCGAGGTTTGCGTCAGACGGACTTGCGGCCATAATGACGGCCGTGAATTTTCCCCAGACTCTGAAGGATCGCCTGTGAGCCAGTCCCTGATCGCTGCCCTGCAAAACCCGGCCCTCTACCCGCATCCCGTAGACGGGTTCCAGGTCATCGAAACCCATATTTCCTGGGTAATCCTCACCGGCCCCTTTGCTTATAAAGTGAAGAAGCCAGTGAATTTCGGCTTCCTCGACTTCACCAGCCTCGACGCCCGCGAGCATTTCTGCGCTGAAGAGCTACGCCTGAACCAGCGCCTGACCAACGATTTGTACCTCGAAGTGTTGCCGATCACCGGCAGCGCCGAAGCGCCACAATTGGGCGGCGATGGTCCGGTTGTCGATTACGCACTGAAGATGCGTCAATTCCCACAAAGCGGGTTACTCAGCACCCTACAAGCCAACGGCGAATTGACCACTGCGCACATCGATGAGATGGCCGCGCAGATCGCCCAATTCCACCTCAGTGCACCGAAAGTGCCTGCCGAACACGAAGCCGGCACGCCGGACAGCGTGATGGCGCCGGTACGCCAGAACTTCGAACAGATCCGCCCGTTCCTCAGCGACAAGGCCGATCTGCTGCAACTGGATGCGCTGCAAGCCTGGGCCGAAAGCAGCTTCGAACGCCTCAAGCCACTGTTCGCCCAGCGCAAGACCGAAGGTTTCATCCGCGAATGCCACGGTGACATCCACCTGGGCAACGTCACCGTGATCGACGGCAAGGTCGTGATCTTCGACTGCATCGAGTTCAACGAACCGTTCCGCTTCACCGACGTTTACGCCGACACCGGCTTCCTGGCGATGGACCTGGAAGACCGTGGCCTGAAGAGTCTGGCGCGCCGCTTCATCAGCCAGTACCTGGAACTGACCGGCGATTACCAGGGCCTTGAGTTGCTGAACTTCTATAAAGCCTATCGCGCACTGGTTCGCGCCAAGGTCAGCCTGTTCAGCATGCCGGCCGAGGCCGACCCGGTTCAGCGAGCCACCACCCTGCGTCAGTACCGCAATTACGCCAACCTGGCGGAAAGCTACAGCACCATTCCTTCGCGCTTCATGGCCATCACCCACGGTGTTTCTGCCGTCGGCAAGAGCCACGTGGCCATGCGTCTGGTGGAAGCGTTGGGCGCCATTCGCCTGCGTTCCGATGTAGAGCGCAAACGTCTGTTCGGCGAGCAAACCGTGCCAAACGACCCGCAGGCCGGCATCTATAGCGCCGACGCCAGCGCCGCCACTTACACCCACCTGCATGAAATTGCCGCAGTGATCCTGCGTGCTGGTTTCCCGGTGGTAGTCGATGCGACGTACCTCAAGCGCGACCAGCGTGACGGCGCAGCGAAAATCGCCGAAGCTACCGGCGCGCCATTCCTGATCCTCGATTGCAATGCGCCGCAAGCGGTGATCGAGAGCTGGCTGGCCCTGCGCCAGGCAGACAAAAAGGACCCGTCCGACGCCAACCTGGCGGTTATCGAAGCCCAGCAAGCCACTCGTGAGGCCCTGACGCCTGAAGAGATTCTTTGCAGCAAACGCGTTCAGACCAATGAAAGCGGAACCCTCGACACAGTCGTTGCACAGATTCGCCAGCGCCTGCCGGGCCTGTAAGAAACTATTTCAGCCGTGAAGCCTTCGCCGGCTTCACGGCTGCCAAATAGTGGCACTATACTGGCGTCATAAAACCAACAGGTGATGTGACATGAGCCAGCCGAAACTTCTCGACACCCCGCTTTATGCGTTGCTGCACAAAGACGACATCACAGGTTTCAACAACGAGCGCCCCAAAGACGGACCTATCGACATGGTCGGTGGCGATTTCCGGGGTCTGGACCTGCGTGAACTGAACGCCGACGGCGTCGACTTTACCGATGCCTACTTCCGCTCCGCCGACTTGCGCGGCATCGACTTTCGCAACGCCTCCCTGGAAGGCGCGAGCCTTGCTCATGCACAGATCTCCGGCGCCTACTTCCCGCCAGAACTGAGTGCTGACGAGATCCTGATGTCGATGAATTTCGGTACACGCCTGCGTTATCGCACCCGCTAATACCCGCATCGCCTCCCCGATATGACACGATCCCTGTGGGAGCGAGCTTGCTCGCGAAGGCGGTATGACATTCAACATTGATGTCGACTGACACTACGTCTTCGCGAGCAAGCTCGCTCCCACAGGGATTGCGTTGCCTGCCTCTACTGCACTCGCCGACATTTCCTCTCTCCAGACATCTGCCTCTTAGAAGCTTTTGCGTCGACACCGACCAAACAATCACGCTTTTCCTACTGATGGCTACACTCCTGAGAAGCTCGCCCACGCACCGTTCGGCCGTCGCAAGGAGGCTTGATGAATGATGAACTGCAGCACCTGAAGAATCTTGGCAAGACGTCGGCGCAGTGGCTGCATGCCGTGGGCATCCACAGCGCCTCGGACTTGCGTCGCCTGGGGGCGGTGGATGCTTATCGGGCCGTGCGCACGCGCGGGTTTCGGGCGTCCAAAGTGTTGTTGTATGCCATCGAAGGTGCCCTGATGGATGTGCACTGGAATGACATTCCCGCCGAGCGCAAGGACGCCTTGAACAAACAGCTGGAAGCTATCTCGTCACGTCACAAGAACTGAACGGACGCAGCAGCCATGTACCTACTTGGGGAACAACCGGCTTACGCCGACGCGCTGATCAACCGACTGCAACATATTCCCGTCCGGCTGCTGGAAGGTTTGATGCCCTGCGGACCGAGCCTGGAATTTTCAGCCGTCGATGATCTGGCCGTCCTGTTACCCGGCGATCAACTGTTTGTGCTGGAAAATGGCCTGCTGCATGGGTGCGTTGACGAGCGGGCATTGTTCTATCTGCACGAGGGAGATCTGATCGGCTTGCGCCAGGGCACAGAGCTGCCGCGTTGCCGCTTTCGCAGCGATAGCCCCTTGGCACTGACGCCGTATCTGCGCTCCGAGGTTTTTCAGCATATCTATGCCGACCCGGAGCGGTCGGAGTTGTTCCTTCAATACATGGCCGGTCAGTCCGCCCTGCTGTCCGACGCACTCGCCCGCCTGAAACAACCCGAGTTTCGAAGCATCAATGGTTTTCAGCGCGTGGCCAGTGGCGAAGTGTTGATCCATCAGGGCGAAGACGCGGATCACGTATTCGTCATCATCGATGGCCATGCCGAAGCCTTTGTCGACGGGCATAAAGTCGGCGATATACCCAAGGACGAGATTTTTGGCGCCATGGCGGTGTTCACTGGCGAGAAGCGTAACGCCAGCGTGATCACCAGCGAACCCAGCACTGTCATGCTGATCCCCAAGGACCAGTTTCTCAGCCTGACCCAAAGCAATCCGAAGATCGCCCACAGCCTGATCGAGAGCATGGCCCGACGCATTGATCTGCTGAACAAGCAGATCATTCAGTTGAGTTCGCTTAACCGCACAGGCTGAAGCCCAATGATTACGGGCGTTCCCATCGAACGGAAAGCGCATTTCAAATAATTGAGAAATCAGCGGTTGACTTGCTAATGAGAATCGCTATGATTATCACAACTGGTCGCGAGACTGGTCGATATTTGAAAAGCCCTTGGTTCGGACTCTCAGATATCTCCTCATCAGGCTAATCACGGTTATTTGACCCGGCTCTTGCCGGGTCTTTTTTTGCCTGGAGAAAAGTCGTTCGATCACTTGCCAAATTGCTTACGCATTTGCGCGCAGTAATCCTGGGGCGGCGTTGCAGGCGTGTACCAGACGTAATCAGCCATGGCCGGTGTGACCTCGCTGCCCTGCTCCGCCAGCATCAACACCACAGGCGCCTGGGGCTCTCCCAGATCAAGCACATGAATCGGCACGCCGACATCCTTGCGCGCATGGTAAGCGCCGGCAAACAGCAGTGAAGGCGTGGGTGCCGCCAGCAGGCGCTCGGCCATCCGTCGGTCACGTTGTTGCTGGACCGCCAGCATCGCCGGCATTTGCGATTTCGGCAGCAGACCACAGTGGGAGTCGCTGACTTGCGTCAGCAACTCGACTTTGACTGAAGCAGCGTTGGAGCGCGAACCGCTCAATGTCGGAGGATTGGCGTAAACGGCACGGACTTCAGGCGTGTCCAGATTGGCTGCCAGCAGCGGGTATGGCTGGGACAGCGTGAAGCGAACGATGGGCCCGTACAGATTCCAGTCCCAACCCGACTGCCACGCTAATGCACCGGGTAAATCCGTCGGTGGTGTCGAGGCGTGACGGACGTCATCGACGCGCAGCTGTTGATCCGGCGTGAGCATTTCCAGCAGCAGACTGCCTTGAGCTCGCCGTTCACCCAGCGACTTCAATAACCACAACTGCAGTTGATGGTGATCGCGATTGTCATGCTGCTCGCCCACGATCAGTCGTGAAGGCGACTCCAACCGCTCAACCAGCTCCTCTGCCGTCAGAGCCTGGCCGCTGCGCAAGTCCCGAATCTCGCCCACAACCGGTGGCGGAGTCGAAACATGCTGACAGGCACTCAGCAACAGCAAGGCCAGCATCAAAATCCCACGCATGTTTTCACTCCATAAAAAACTCAGCGGGCGATGATCAGCGGATGCCAACGCTCCGGGTGCTGCTGCACCAGCACTTCCAGCCCGAACACGGCCTTGAGTGGTTCCGGGCGCAACACCTGCTCCGGTGTATCGAGCGCCACAGGGCGTCCGCCTTCGAGCAGTAACAGGCGATCACAATAGCGCGCTGCCAGGTTCAGATCATGCAGGATCACCAGCACCGCTGCGCCACGATTGGCGAACTCCCGCACGGCTTGCAACGTGGTGTGCTGATGAAGCGGGTCGAGCATCGACGTTGGCTCATCAAGCAACAACGTTTGCCCCGCTTCGCCCGGCCAGAGCTGCGCCAGAACCCGCGCCAGATGCACCCGCTGGCGTTCGCCACCGGACAAGGCCAGATAGCTGCGGCCACTCAAATGCCCGGCATCGGCAGCGTGCAATGCGGCGGCAACGATCTCGTCATCGCGGACCCGACCGCTTTGATGGGGTAAGCGGCCCATGCCGACCACCTCTTCGACACGAAAGGCGAAGTCCAGGGTCGACACCTGCGGCAATACCGCCAAACGCTGCGCTCGCAACGTCCCCATCCAATCGCTCAGCTCGCGCTCGTCGAGCCAGACGCTGCCATGATGAGCCTGCAACTCGCCGCACAAGGCGCCGAGCAAGGTGCTTTTACCGGCGCCGTTAGGTCCCAGCACACCGAGGACTTCGCCTGGTTTGAGCTCAAGCGTGATGTCCGTCAGGACAATCTTTCGGCCCCTACGGATTTGCAGATTTTGCGTTCGCAACATCAGGCACGCCCTCTGAGCAATAAATACAGAAAGAACGGCGCGCCGATGAAAGCCGTGACGATCCCGATCGGCAATTCGGCCGGCGCCAGGGCCAGTCGGGCCACCAGATCGGCAAACAACAAAAGACTGGCCCCCGCCAATACTGACGCTGGCAACAGCACACGATGATCCGGACCGGCCAGCAGTCGAACCAGATGCGGCACCACCAGACCGACAAACCCGATCATCCCCGCCGCAGCCACCGCGGCACCGACACCCAGCGCCGTGCAGAACACCAACTCGCGCTTGAGCCGTTCGACGTCGATGCCCAGGTGACCCGCCTCAGACTCACCCAGCAACAACGCATTCAAGGCCTTGGCCCGGCGCGGCAGCCACAGCGCCACGCCGGCACTGATCAGCAGTAACGGCCAGAGCCGCGAATAGCTGGCGCCATTGAGGCTGCCCAGGTTCCAGAACGTCAGGGTGCGCAGCGTCGCGTCATCCGCCAGATAGGTGAACAGCCCCACGGCGGAGCCGGCCAGTGCAGTCAACGCAATACCCGCCAGCAGCATGGTCGCGACATTGGTCTGCCCGTTGCGTCGGCCCAGTCGATACACCAACGCCGTCACGCCGAGCCCACCGAGAAACGCGCACAGCGATAACAGATACGGCCCGAAGGATTCGGGCCGTCCGCCGAATACCGAGCCACCGACAATCGCAATTGCCGCGCCCAATGCCGCACCGCTGGAGACGCCGACCAGCCCCGGTTCGGCCAGAGGATTACGAAACAACCCCTGCATCGCCACACCGGACAGTGCCAATACGCCACCCACAGCCAAACCCAGCAAGGTTCGCGGCAAACGAATCTGCCCGAGGATCAGCTCGGCCTGTTCCAGCCCGTCGGGAGCGATCGGTACACCCACCAGCCGCAGGGCTGCACGCAAGGTGTCGAACAACGGCAAGCTCACCGGCCCAAGCGCCAACGACAGCCAGATAGCCACCACACACAGCAGGATCAGACCAATGAATAAAGCGCGTGGTTTAACCAGGATGGTCATTGGCCGGCCGAACCGGGGTAGAAAGCGCCAGACAGTTTTTTCAACGCCTCGGGTAGCCGCGGCCCCAAGCCCCCAACCAACAAGGTCGGATCAAGCTCCATGACTCGCCCGCCCTTGGCCGCGCGGGTCGAGGACAGGATGGGGTTCTCCTTGAACAACGCCGCACGTGCCGCATCGCCGGTCAGTGCACGATCGGCAAACACCAGCACCTCGGGATCCAGACTGACCAGGGATTCAACAGAAAAGGGTTTATAGCCGGTATGCGTGGCCAGATTGTGCCCACCGGCCCGTTGCAGCAACCAATCGGCGGCGGTGTCCTTGCCGGCGATGAGCGGTTTGCCGCCCGCGTGGCCAAGCAACAACAGCACGCCCGGCGATTTTTCCTTCAACTGCGCCCGAGTGACCCGGATCTTTTGTTGATCGAGTTGCTGTTGATACGTCTGAAACAATTGTGAGGCCTGATCTTCAGCGCCGAGTAACTTGCCCAAATGCTGCAAATTACCCTGCAAGGTCGGCAGGTCCGGCTGGGCCGAGAACAGTTCGACCTGCACGCCTGCACTGCGAACCTGCGAAAGTACCGGTGGCGGTCCCATTTCCTCGGTGCCGACCAGTATCTGCGGGCGTAAGCTCAAAATACCCTCCGCCGACAATTGCCGCTGATACCCGATGCTTGGCAATGCCTTGAGCGATTCCGGGTGCTGACTGGTGGTGTCGACACCCACCAGTTTCGATTCACCGCCCAGCGCGCTGATCCATTCCGATAAAGCACCACCGGCACTGACCCAACGTTGTGGCAACTCGGCCGCTGCGGCGTGGTGGCTGACGATGAGTCCGACACAGAGCGCAGCAACGCGGGTACTCAGGCGCATAAACAGCTTCCTTTAAGGGTTTTCCGGGCATCGAGATGACAGGCCACGTATCCTTGGCGCCTGGCATCTGTACCCGAAGGGCAAGGCGGCCATTTGATAATTGTTTGCATTTGAACGTCAAGCTCGGACATATCCAGTCACGAGCCGCAGGACTTGAGGATAGACATGAAGTTTCTTTGCGCAGGCGTTGAGCTGGCCGATGCCAGCAGTCGCGGTTTCGACATCGACGGCCAGAAGCTCTTTGCCGTGCGCCGTGGCGGCCAGGTTTACGCCTACATCAATCGCTGCCCGCACCGTGGCGTCGGACTGGAATGGAAGCCTGACCAGTTTCTCGACCCCAGCAACAGCCTCATCCAGTGCGCGACCCACGGCGCACTGTTTCTGATCGAAGACGGCGAATGCGTCGCCGGCCCTTGTGCCGGGCAGTCCCTGACCACAGTCGCCTGCCGCGAAGACGAGCAAGGGATCTGGGTCAGTCTTTAGCCGTTCAGCAACACATCCAGACGCCGATCGACCACCATTTCTTCGTGGGTCAAGTGCACGCCATAGGCCAGCACCTCAACCCCGCACGACACCGCCTCACGCAAGGCTGCGGCGTAGGCCGAATCGATTTCTTCTGCAGGACGCACAGCGTCGATGCCGGTGAGATTGACGCAATACAACTGCACCGCACGAATTCCGTCCCGGGCCAAATGCGCCAATTCGCGCAAATGCTTGGCCCCGCGCTGGGTCACCGCATCGGGAAACGCTGCCACTGAAGAACCCTCGAAGCCCAGGGTGACGCTTTTGACTTCCACATAAGCCGGCCCGCTCGGGTAATCGAGGCGAAAATCGATGCGACTGCTCTCCTGACCGTAGGCTACTTCACGTTTCAGTTCAGTAAAGCCGTTCAGTTCAGGGATGACGCCGGCTCGCAGTGCTTCTTCGATCAAGCCGTTGGCCCGCCCGGTATTCACACAAAACAAGCGCCCCTGCGGCGTTTCGCCGATTTCCCAGGTGCCGGGCAACTTGCGCTTGGGGTCGTTGGAACGGCTGAACCAGACCTGCCCGCCTTCGACCTGGCAATTGAGCATAGAGCCGGTGTTCGGGCAGTGAATGGTCAGCAACTCGCCGCTAACGGTTTCGATATCGGCGAGAAAACGCTTGTAACGACGAATCAAACGGCCTTCTTCGAGGGGAGGATGAAAACGCATCAGCCTTGCCAGCTCTTCAAGCCGCGCGCAATCCGCTCGACCGCTTCTTGTAGGCGCGGGAGACTTTGGGTGTAGGCAAACCGCACATGATGGCCGGCCTGATAACGACCGAAGTCCAGACCCGGAGTAATCGCCACGTGTTCGGTTTCCAGGAAATGTCGGCAGAACGCGAAGGCATCGCCGCCGAACTTGCTGATATCGGCATACAAGTAGAACGCGCCTTCAGGTTCAACGGCGATACCAAAGCCCAACTCTCGCAGGGCTGGCAGCAGGAAATCCCGACGACGGCCGAATTCGGCGCGACGCTCTTCCAGAATGCTGATCGTGGCCGGTTCGAAGCAGGCCAAAGCGGCGTGCTGAGCCATGCTCGGGGCGCTGATGTAGAGATTCTGGGCGAGTTTTTCCAGTTCACCGACCGCCGCTTCAGGCGCCACCAGCCAACCAAGTCGCCATCCCGTCATGCCGAAATACTTGGAAAAACTATTCAGCACAAAGGCACTGTCATCGACTTCCAGCACGCTGGCCGCATCAGTGCCGTAGGTCAGACCGTGATAGATCTCATCCACCACCAGATGACCGTGGCGCTCCTTGATCGCAGCCGACAGGCCTGCCAGCTCATCGCGGGTCAGGATCGTCCCGGTCGGATTGGCTGGCGACGCCACCAGGGCGCCGACGCTGTCGTGATCCCAATGGCGTGCAATCAGGTCCGGCGTCAGCTGATAGCGCACGTCCGGACCGACCGGCACCAGTTGCGCTGCGCCTTCCACCAACCGCAAAAAGTGCCGGTTGCACGGGTATCCCGGGTCCGCCAACAGCCAGTGCTTGCCCGGATCCACCAACAAGGCGCTGGCCAGCAGCAGCGCACCAGAACCGCCAGGCGTGATGAGGATTCGGTGCGGGTCGATGCTCAAACCGTAACGTTGCTGATAAAAGCCGGAAATGGCCTCACGCAACTCGGGAATGCCACGCGCGGCGGTGTAACGGGTCTTCCCCGCCGTCAGGGCGGCCTGGCCGGCCTGAATGATCGGCTCGGCGGTGGTGAAGTCGGGTTCGCCGATTTCCAGGTGGATCACGTCGTGGCCAGCGGCTTGCAGTTCATTGGCCCGCGCCAGCAGCGCCATGACATGGAAAGGTTCGATCGCGCGACTGCGGGCACTGTAGGACTGAGCCATTAGCTTTCCTTCAACGGGGAAAAAAACTGATTCTACCCAAGCGCAGGAACGAGCGAGAACCTAAAGCGGTCAGACCGTTATAACGCTGGTCTCAAACGACTCAAGCGTGTGTCCCAGGTTTGACTAAAATCAATAATTGATCAGGTCTCCAGCGCCACCAGACAAGGCTTTGCAATCATTTGCAAGCACAGCGGGCCACTACCTCGACATCCGGGAGTAGCGCGGTCCGATTTGATCTGGTAAGTTCGCCCGCTTGCAGCCGCAGGGCCGGCAGGTGTCGGTGATGGAGCAATCCTGCGCAATGGATTACAAGAGTAGAGGCGGTCCATTTCATGCCCACCCAAGCAAAGCAGCAAAACCAGTCGATCAGCGGCTTCGAACCCTACAAAGAAGTAAAGGGCGAGGAATACATGGGCAAGCCCATGCGCGCTCACTTCACCAAGATCCTGAATAGGTGGAAACAGGACTTGATGCAGGAAGTCGACCGTACGGTTGATCACATGAAAGACGAAGCGGCCAACTTCCCGGACCCGGCAGACCGTGCCAGCCAGGAAGAAGAATTCAGCCTCGAGCTGCGTGCCCGCGACCGCGAGCGCAAGTTGATCAAAAAGATCGACAAGACGCTGCAACTGATCGAAGACGAAGAATATGGCTGGTGCGAGTCCTGCGGCGTCGAAATCGGCGTCAAGCGACTGGAAGCCCGCCCTACCGCCGATATGTGCGTTGACTGCAAGACCCTGGCGGAAATCAAGGAAAAGCAAGTCGGCAAGTAATCTCGACTTGAACGAAAAACGGAGCGTGCGAACGCTCCGTTTTTGTTTCTGACATTCGCCTCGACACGAAACCTGTGGGAGCGGGCTTGCTCGCGAATGCGATCTGACATTCAAAATTGATGGTGTTTGACCCAACGCATTCGCGAGCAAGCCCGCTCCCACAGGGTTATTGGTGCAAGCCTGGAAAGTAACGTCGCCTTTATGACCGCCCCCACCTACATCGGGCGCTTCGCCCCCACGCCCAGTGGACATCTGCATTTCGGTTCGCTGGTCGCAGCGCTGGCCTCGTACCTCGACGCGCGCTCGGTGGGTGGCCACTGGCTGATGCGCATGGAAGATCTCGATCCGCCACGGGAAGAGCCCGGCGCTCAAGCAGCGATCCTTAAAGCCCTGGAAAGCTACGGTTTCGAGTGGGATGGTGAAATGGTCCGACAGAGTGACCGGCACGATGCCTACGCCGAAGTCCTCAATCGCCTGTTCAATCATGGCCTGGCCTACGCCTGCACCTGTTCACGCAAAACACTTGCGCCCTATCACGGGATTTATCCGGGGCTGTGCCGCAACGCCGGCCACGGCACCAAAGATGCGGCGATTCGCCTGCGCGTCCCCGAGCTGGAATACCACTTCATCGACCGGGTGCAAGGCGAATACCGCCAGCATCTGGGTCGGGAAGTTGGCGATTTTGTGATCCGTCGCCGCGACGGGCTCTACGCCTATCAACTGGCGGTAGTGCTGGACGACGCCTGGCAAGGCATTACCGATATCGTCCGCGGCGCCGACCTGCTCGACTCAACACCGCGCCAGCTCTACTTGCAAGAACTGCTCGGCCTGCCGCAACCGCGTTATCTGCATATCCCGCTGATTACCCAGCCCGATGGCAACAAGCTCGGCAAGTCCTATCGCTCGCCGCCGTTGACCGAAGATCAGGCAACCCCCTTGTTGCTGCGTGCGTTGCGCGCACTGGGGCACAATCCCGGTGCCGAACTGGCTTACGCCACCCCACGGGAAGTGTTGAACTGGGGCATCGCCCACTGGGATGCAGTGCTGATCCCGCGCACACTCAACCTGCCCGAAGCACAACTACAGTGATCACACTTGCAGTGGCGCGCCCATCCGTTACCATCGCCGCACGTTTTCGGGCACGCGCATAAAAAAGAGAGGCCGGGATGTACATCTATCGCTTGGTCCTGCTCCTGGTAGTGGGGATTTATCTGTTCTCCCCGGCCATCATGGATTGGTGGATCGACGCCACTGGCGCCTGGTATCGCCCTTATCTGCTCTGGCTGATTCTGATCGTCGTGACCTTCATCCTGCAGAGCCAAAAAGATGCCGATGAGCTTTAGCCTGACCCAGATGATCCTGATCAGCGCCGCATACCTGGCGGTGCTGTTCGGCGTAGCCTGGGTCAGCGAACGGGGCATGATCCCTCGGGCGATCATTCGCCACCCGCTGACGTACACCCTGTCGCTGGGCGTTTACGCCAGTGCGTGGGCGTTTTACGGCACGGTGGGCCTGGCCTATCAATACGGCTACGGATTTTTATCCAGCTATCTGGGCGTCTCCGGCGCGTTTCTGCTGGCGCCGGTGCTGTTGTATCCGATTCTGAAGATCACCCGCACTTATCAGCTGTCGTCGCTCGCCGATCTGTTCGCCTTCCGCTTCCGCAGCACCTGGGCCGGCGCACTGACCACGATCTTCATGCTGATCGGCGTGCTGCCGCTGCTGGCGTTGCAGATTCAGGCGGTGGCCGATTCCATCGGCATCCTCACCCGCGAGCCGGTGCAACATCGCGTAGCCCTGAGCTTCTGCGCACTGATTACGCTGTTCACCATCTTCTTCGGCTCCCGCCACATTGCCACCCGCGAGAAACACGAAGGCCTGGTGTTCGCGATTGCTTTCGAGTCGGTGATCAAACTGATCGCCATCGGTGGCGTTGGCCTCTATGCGCTGTATGGCGTGTTCGATGGCCCGCAACAACTGGAACTGTGGCTACTGCAAAACCAGACCGCCCTCGCCGCTTTGCACACGCCATTGCAGGAAGGCCCATGGCGCACGTTGCTGCTGGTGTTCTTCGCCTCGGCGATTGTGATGCCGCACATGTACCACATGACGTTTACCGAAAACCTCAACCCGCGCTCGCTGGTCAGTGCGAGCTGGGGCTTGCCGCTGTTCTTGCTGTTGATGAGCCTGGCGGTACCCCTGATTCTCTGGGCCGGACTGAAACTCGGCGCCACCACCAACCCGGAATATTTCACGCTGGGCATCGGCATCGCCGCCAATAACAAGGCCCTGGCGCTATTGGCCTATGTCGGTGGATTGTCGGCGGCCAGCGGGTTGATCATTGTCACCACCCTGGCGCTGTCCGGGATGGCGCTGAACCACTTGGTGCTACCGCTTTATCAGCCACCCGCCGAAGGCAATATCTACCGTTGGTTGAAGTGGACCCGCCGGGCGCTGATCGTCGCGATCATCATGGCCGGTTACGGTTTCTACCTGCTGCTGGGCGCGGAGCAGGATCTGGCGAATCTGGGCATTGTCGCCTTCGTCGCCACCCTGCAGTTCCTGCCGGGCGTGCTGTCGGTACTGTACTGGCCGACCGCCAACCGCCGTGGTTTCATCGCCGGTTTGCTCGCGGGGATTCTGGTGTGGCTGGTGACCATGCTGCTGCCGCTGGTCGGCAATCTGCAAGGCTTCTACATACCGCTGCTGAACATGATCTACGTGCTGGACGACACCAGTTGGCACATGGCGGCGATCGCCTCGCTGGCGGCCAACGTGCTGATGTTCACCCTGATCTCGCTGTTCACCAACGCCAGCAGCGAAGAGGCCAGCGCCGCCGAAGCCTGTGCCGTGGACAACGTGCGTCGGCCGCAACGCCGCGAACTGCACGCCGCGTCCCCCCAGGAATTCGCCACGCAGCTTGCAAAACCCTTGGGCGCCAAGGCCGCGCAGAAAGAAGTCGAACAGGCCCTGCGCGACCTCTATCTGCCATTCGACGAGCGCCGGCCTTATGCCTTGCGCCGTTTGCGCGACCGTATCGAAGCCAACCTCTCCGGCCTGATGGGGCCGAGTGTGGCTCAGGACATGGTCGAGACATTCCTGCCTTATAAGGCCGGCGGCGAAAACTACGTCACCGAAGACATCCACTTCATCGAAAGTCGTCTCGAGGATTACCACTCGCGCCTGACCGGGCTTGCCGCCGAACTCGATGCCCTGCGCCGCTACCACCGCCAGACCTTGCAGGAATTGCCGATGGGCGTCTGCTCGCTGGCCAAGGATCAGGAAATCCTCATGTGGAACAAAGCCATGGAGGAGCTGACCGGGATTGCCGCGCAGCGTGTGGTCGGTTCGCGGCTGAGTACTATTGCCGATCCTTGGAAAGAGCTGCTGCAAGGCTTCATCAATCTGCCGGACGAGCATTTGCACAAACAGCACCTGGCGCTCGACGGCCAAACCCGCTGGCTGAACCTGCACAAAGCAGCGATCGATGAACCGCTTGCGCCCGGCAACAGCGGCCTGGTGCTGCTGGTGGAAGACTTGACCGAAACCCAGATGCTCGAAGACAAACTGGTGCACTCCGAGCGCCTGGCCAGCATCGGTCGACTCGCGGCGGGCGTGGCCCATGAAATCGGCAACCCGATCACTGGCATCGCCTGTCTGGCGCAGAACCTGCGCGAAGAGCGCGAAGAAGACAGTGAACTGAAGGAAATCAGCGGGCAAATCCTGGAGCAAACCAAACGCGTGTCGCGCATCGTTCAGTCGCTGATGAGCTTCGCCCACGCAGGAAGTCATCAGCACAGCGACGAGCCCGTCTGTCTGGCGGAAGTGGCCCAGGATGCCATCGGTTTGCTGGCCCTGAACCGACGCAATTTCGAAGTGCAGTTCTACAACCTCTGCGATCCCGATCACTGGGTCGAAGGCGACCCCCAGCGGCTTGCACAAGTACTGATCAACCTGCTCTCAAACGCCCGCGACGCCTCGCCTCCGGGCAGTGCGGTGCGGGTCAAAAGCGAAGCCGGCGAACACACGGTCGATTTGATCGTGGAGGACGAAGGCAGCGGTATTCCGAAGAACATCATGGATAGATTGTTCGAACCTTTCTTCACCACCAAGGATCCTGGCGAAGGCACCGGTCTGGGCCTTGCACTGGTCTATTCCATCGTTGAAGAGCATTATGGACAAATCACCATCGACAGCCCGGCTGATGTTCAAAGCCAGCGCGGCACCCGTATCCGGGTGACCTTGCCGCGTCATGTCGAAGCGACGTCCGCTGTGAACTGAGACCGTCGAGAGTATCGAATCAATGCCGCACATTTTGATCGTCGAAGACGAAACAATTATCCGCTCCGCCTTGCGCCGCCTGCTGGAACGTAACCAGTACCAGGTCAGCGAAGCCGGTTCAGTGCAGGAAGCACAAGAACGCTTCACCATTCCCACGTTCGACCTGATCGTCAGCGACCTGCGTCTGCCGGGCGCGCCTGGCACCGAGTTGATCAAACTCGGCCAGGGCACTCCAGTGCTGATCATGACCAGCTACGCCAGCCTGCGTTCGGCGGTCGACTCGATGAAGATGGGCGCGGTGGATTACATCGCCAAGCCTTTCGATCATGACGAAATGCTTCAGGCCGTCGCGCGAATCCTGCGTGACCGGCAATCGGTGCAAGCCAGCGGTGAACCTGCCGTCGGCAAAGCCGGCAACGGCGCCGCGAAACCGGGTGTCAATAACAGCAACGGCGAAATCGGCATCATCGGCTCCTGCCCGCCTATGCAGGATCTGTACAGCAAGATCCGCAAAGTCGCGCCAACCGACTCCAATGTCCTGATCCAGGGCGAATCCGGCACCGGTAAAGAACTGGTGGCGCGCGCCCTGCATAATTTGTCCAAACGCGCCAAGGCGCCGATGATTTCGGTGAACTGCGCCGCCATTCCGGAAAGCCTGATCGAGTCCGAACTGTTCGGCCACGAAAAAGGCGCGTTCACTGGCGCCAGCGCCGGGCGTGCCGGCCTGGTAGAAGCGGCCGACGGCGGCACCTTGTTCCTCGACGAAATCGGCGAACTGCCACTGGAAGCCCAGGCCCGCCTGCTGCGCGTGCTGCAGGAAGGTGAAATTCGTCGCGTGGGTTCGGTGCAGTCCCAGAAAGTCGATGTGCGCCTGATCGCCGCGACTCACAGGGACCTGAAGAGCCTGGCGAAGATCGGCCAGTTCCGTGAAGACTTGTATTACCGCCTTCACGTGATCGCCCTGAAACTACCGGCCCTGCGCGAGCGCGGCGCCGACGTCAACGAAATTGCCACCGCGTTCCTGGCGCGGCAGAGTGCGCGGGTCAACCGCACCGATCTGAAGTTCGCCCCGGATGCCGAGCAAGCCATTCGTCATTACTCCTGGCCGGGTAACGTTCGAGAGCTGGAAAACGCAGTAGAACGTGCGGTCATCCTGTGCGAGAGCCCGGAGATTTCCGCCGAGCTGCTGGGGATCGACATCGAACTGAGCGATCTGGACGATGACGATTTCATTGGCCTGCCCCCACAACAGGGCAGCGCCGCCGGTAACAATAGCCATGAGCCGACCGAAGACCTGTCACTGGAAGACTACTTCCAGCACTTCGTTCTCGAGCATCAGGACCACATGACCGAAACCGAGTTGGCGCGCAAACTCGGTGTCAGTCGCAAATGCCTGTGGGAACGCCGTCAGCGCCTGGGCATCCCGCGGCGCAAGACCGGGGTCGCCAGCGAAAGCTGAATGTCACCTGTCTGATGCGTGGGTAACACGTGACTTCGTGAAGAAACTGTTACCTCAGATTTTTCACGTAACAGAAGCCGGGGCTTACGGTAACGAAGCCCCGGCTTTTTTTGGCCTCTGAAAACCTCACCAGCCAGCTTAACCCCTTGTTTTGCTGGGCTTCGCAAAAGTTGGCACGCACCCTGCTATATGTTTGGTACAAGAACAATAACAAGCAATGCACAAGACAATAAAAATAAGACGTATCGACTCACGCACAATAAAAACAAGACGGCGAGAGGCGCAGCTAACTGATTCTTTTGGAGAGGCGTTGTATTTGGGGCTTGCCCCACGACCAGGCCGAGAACAACAAAAAACTGTCACAAGACAGAGCCTGAACTGGTTGGATCGCAAGATCACTGCAACACAGCGACCAAAGCAATCCGTTTGCTCTTGGCTCCCGATTGGGAGGGTCATGAAGGAAAAACTTCATGGCGAGGGCACTCAACAAAAACAAGAAGCCCGAATCAAAAATAAAAATAGAGCACGCAACTACTTTCTTGGGGAGCTTCGGCTCCCCTTGTAGTTTCTGGCGTTTGGCCCTTGTAGCGGCAGTGCGTTCGACTTTGTAGCAGCTGTCGAGCAACGCGAGGCTGCGTTCGGTTTGGGCCGCATTCGGACGAAGCAGTCGCCAATACAAGCACCGGGTTTCTTCTGACACACCGCAATCTCTGGTTTTACGACTACTGCGTAGTCGAACGCAGCCTCGCAGGCTCGGCAGCTGCTACCACAGAGCCAATCCGCACCAACAAGCCCCCCCCTTCAAGCGCTTGCGCAGCTTCCTACACCATCCCCCGACTAAATGCTAGAATCCCCGCCCATCATGCGGTCATTCTTCGTTTTGGCCGAACATTCCTTCAAACAGTGCATCCCATGCTGAAGAAGCTGTTCCAGTCATTCCGTTCTCCCAAGCGTCATACGCAACACATTCGCAGTACGCCTGAAGTGCTCAACAGCGGCCAACATTCGCTGCAAAAGGCCCAATTCAGTCGCTACGCGGTGAACATCGTCGAACGCCTGCAGAACGCCGGTTACCAGGCTTATCTGGTCGGCGGCTGTGTGCGTGACATGCTGCTCGGCATCACGCCGAAAGATTTTGACGTCGCCACCAGTGCCACGCCTGAGCAGGTGCGGGCCGAATTCCGCAACGCGCGGATCATCGGTCGTCGCTTCAAGTTGGTACACATCCACTTTGGCCGCGAAATCATTGAAGTCGCGACCTTCCGCGCCAATCACCCGCAAAACGATGAAGAGGAAGACAGCAACCAGTCTTCCCGTAACGAAAGCGGGCGCATCCTGCGCGATAACGTCTACGGCACGCTGGAAGAAGATGCGCAACGCCGCGACTTCACCATCAACGCCTTGTATTACGATCCGGTCAGCGAGCGCATCCTCGATTACGCCAACGGCGTACACGACATCCGCAATCACCTGATCCGCCTGATCGGCGACCCGAAGCAACGCTACCAGGAAGATCCGGTACGGATGCTGCGAGCCGTGCGTTTCGCCGCCAAGCTGAATTTCGGCATCGAAAAACACAGCGCCGCGCCAATCCGTGAACTGGCGCCGATGCTGCGCGAGATTCCATCGGCCCGCCTGTTCGAAGAAGTGCTCAAGCTGTTCCTCTCCGGCCATGCCGCGGACACCTTCGAGATGCTGGTCGACCTGCAGCTGTTCGATCCGCTGTTCCCGGCCAGTGCCGAGGCCCTGGAATACAACCCGACCTATACCCACACGCTGATCAGTGAAGCGTTGATCAACACTGATCTGCGGATCAAACAGAACAAACCGGTAACCCCGGCGTTCCTGTTTGCGGCGCTGCTTTGGCCTGCCCTGCCGGCTCGTGTACTGCGCCTGCAAGAGCGCGGCATGCCACCAATTCCGGCGATGCAGGAAGCGGCTCATGAACTGATCGCCGAACAGTGCCAGCGCATCGCGATTCCGAAACGCTTCACCATGCCTATCCGCGAGATCTGGGACATGCAGGAGCGTCTGCCACGCCGCAGCGGCAAGCGCGCCGACCTGTTGCTGGACAACCCACGGTTCCGTGCCGGTTACGACTTCCTGCTGCTGCGCGAAAGCGCTGGCGAGCAGACTGATGGTCTGGGCGAATGGTGGACGGATTATCAGGACGCCAACGACAGCGAACGTCGCGACATGATCCGCGACCTCAGCGGCAAGGATGACGGCACCGGCGCTCCACGCAAACGTCGCCGCAGCGGTGGCGCCAAGCGCAAACGTACCGCCGGCGCACCGAGCGCCACGGGCGAGTAATCCATGGAACGCATCTACATCGGCATGGGTAGCAATCTGGCTGACCCCGCCGAACAATTGCGCAGCGCCGTCGACGCGCTGGCACAGTTGCCGCAGACCGAACTGATCGGGGTTTCCGGGTTTTATCAGAGCGACTCGCTGCTGCCCGGCCAACCGCGTTACACCAACGCGGTTGCCGCCCTCGACAGCACGCTCCCGCCGCTGGAGCTGCTGGATGCGCTGCAAGCCATCGAGAACGGGCAGGGCCGCGAGCGCCTTGAACGTTGGGGGCCGCGTACGCTGGATCTCGACATCGTACTGTTCGGCGATCGGCTGATCGATGAACCTCGCCTCAAGGTGCCTCACTACCATATGCAGGAACGGGCGTTCGTTCTGTATCCTCTGGCCGAACTGGCGCCTGCGGATTTGCGTCTGGCCGATGGTCGCACACTGAGCGAATTGCTCGCCGCCTGCCCGTTCGTCGGGCTGGAGCGTCTCCCCCAAAATTGACAAAAATCCCCTGTGGGAGCGGCGGTGCGACGATTCGACTTGCTCGCGAATGCGGTGTGTCATTCAACTTAAGTGTTTACTGACACACCGCATTCGCGAGCAAGCCCGCTCCCACATTGGTTTTTGTGTTGAACACAAAATCTGTTGCTGAATCGCATCAGTTACCCCGGTAACACCCCACGCGTAACAATGCGGTAACACACGCAATTGACTTCCCGAGTTCTCCTCACGACTATAGGCGTCCCGCTGCCGCCAACACGGCGTTGAAGGGCGCAATCCAGGCCTTAAAAGCACGACAACAGACCGTGCGCCTGTATTTAACGAAGAATCACGCGCGTTACTCGCAGTAGTTTCCACAGCGCCTGAATGAGGAACTTTTCATGCCAGCCATCACCCTGACCACTCTGCAAGGTCTCAAGCAAAAAGGTGAAAAAATCACCATGCTGACCTGCTATGACGCGACCTTCGCCCACGCCTGCAATGAGGCTGGTGTCGAAGTGCTGCTGGTGGGCGACTCCCTTGGCATGGTTTTGCAAGGTCACGACAGCACCCTGCCGGTCACCACCGCTGAAATGGCTTACCACGTGGCGTGCGTCAAACGTGGCAACACCGATGCGTTGATCCTCGCCGACCTGCCCTTCATGGCCTACGCCACCACCGAACAAGCCATGACCAACAGTGCCCTGTTGATGCAGGCGGGTGCGCACATGGTCAAGGTTGAAGGTGCGTTGTGGCTGGCGGACTCGATCCGTCTGCTGGCCGAGCGCGGTATCCCGGTGTGCGCGCACATGGGGCTGACACCGCAATCGGTGAATATCCTCGGCGGTTACAAAGTCCAGGGTCGCAACGAAAACCAGGCGCGGCAGATGCGTGCCGATGCGATCGCCCTGGAACAGGCTGGTGCGGCGATGTTGCTGCTCGAATGCGTTCCGAGTGAGCTCGCCGAAGAAATCACCCAAGCGGTGAAAATCCCGGTGATCGGCATTGGCGCCGGCAGTGCCACCGACGGCCAGGTGCTGGTTCTGCACGACATGCTCGGCCTGTCGATCACTGGCCGCGTGCCGAAGTTCGTGAAGAACTTCATGGCCGGGCAACAAAACATTCAAGCTGCGCTTGGTGCGTACGTCACTGAAGTCAAAGCGGCGACTTTCCCTGGTATCGAACACGGATTCTCTGCATGAACACCGTAAAAACCGTACGCGAATTGCGGGCCGCCGTGGCCCGTGCCCGCAGTGAAGGCAAGCGCATCGGCTTCGTGCCGACCATGGGCAACCTGCACAGCGGTCATGTGGCACTGGTGACCAAAGCCACCCAACGGGTGGATTTCGTGGTCGCGAGCATTTTCGTCAACCCGCTGCAGTTCGGCGCCGGCGAAGACCTCGACAAGTACCCGCGCACCCTCGCAGCCGATCAGGAGAAACTGCTCCAGGCCGGTTGCCACTTGCTGTTCGCGCCAACCGTTGAAGAAATGTACCCCGACGGCATAGTCGGCCAGACCCGCGTCAGCGTCCCCCAACTCTCCGAAGGCCTCTGCGGCGCCAGCCGTCCCGGGCATTTCGAAGGTGTGGCGACGGTGGTCACCAAGCTGTTCAACATGGTCCAGCCGGATCTGGCGATCTTCGGCCAGAAAGACTTCCAGCAACTGGCGGTGATCCGCGCCCTGGTGCATGACCTGAACATGCCGATCCAGATTATCGGCGAACCGACGGTACGTGCAGCCGATGGCTTGGCGCTCTCGTCGCGCAATGGTTTCCTCAGCGAAGAACAGCGGGCCGTTGCGCCGGTTGTGTATCGCGGTTTGAGCCAGATTGCCGACGCGATCAAACAGGGCGAACGGGATTTCCCGGCCGTAATCAGCGCGCAGATCAAGCAGCTTGAAGCGGCGGGTTGGCGTCCTGACTATCTGGAGATTCGTCATGCCCAGACCTTGCGTCCGGCAACTGCGCAAGATCGGGATCTGGTGATTCTGGTGGCGGCGTTCCTGGGCACTACGCGGTTGATCGATAACCTGCATCTGAATCTCGACGCTGCGGTTTAAACGGCAAGATCAAAGAATAAACAACAAGATCAAAAACTGAACGGCTAGATCAAAAGATCGCAGCCTACGGCAGCTCCTACGCGCCTGTGGGCGCTGCCCGCCGTTCGATTCCGACCTGGGGAAACACTCATGCACGCCATCATGCTCAAGGCCAAGCTGCATCGCGCCGAAGTCACCCACGCTGTACTCGATTACGAAGGTTCTTGCGCCATCGACGGCGAATGGCTGGACCTGTCCGGCATCCGAGAGTACGAACAGATCCAGATCTACAACGTCGACAATGGTGAACGCTTCACCACCTACGCGATTCGTGGCGAAGAAGGTTCGCGCATGATCTCGGTCAACGGTGCAGCCGCACACAAGGCCAAGGTCGGTGACCGAGTGATCATTTGCGCATACGCCCACTACAGCGAAGCCGAGCTGCTCAATTTCAAGCCACGCATGCTCTACATGGCGCCGGGTAATGAACTGAGCCATACCAGCAATGCCATTCCGGTTCAGGTCGCCTGATCCAGTCTTAGCCCCTCCCCCTTCCGTTTGTCGGACCGTTCCCTGCTCGATGTATAAAAAAGTACCGGGAACGGGTCAGACAAAGTCAAGACAGATCGCAGCGCGAGGTTTACTGTATTCGCCCTGTGTCATGAAATCGTGTCGACGCAGTTGACCGGACGCCCACCCACAGCGCTCCGGTATTTTTAGTGTTCAAAAGGCCGTTCAAGTAAAAAGGAAACCCGCAGCGATGGCGTATTACCGCACCCCTCAAGACGTTACCGCTCTGCCCGCCTGGCAAGCGTTGAATGACCACCGCCAAGCCATGCAGGATTTCAGCATGCGCGAAGCCTTTAATGCCGATCCGCAGCGCTTTACCCAATTCACCCTCAGCAGCTGCGGCCTGTTTCTCGACTACTCGAAGAACCTGATCAACGCCCA
The DNA here is from genome assembly GCF_004402115.1 of Pseudomonas sp. F01002. Lineage (NCBI taxonomy): Bacteria > Pseudomonadati > Pseudomonadota > Gammaproteobacteria > Pseudomonadales > Pseudomonadaceae > Pseudomonas > Pseudomonas sp. F01002. The sequence continues at coordinate 32,443 of NZ_SOPU01000032.1, forward strand.
GACCCGCGATCTGCTGGTGGGCCTAGCCAACGAAGTCGACCTCCAGGGCGCGATCAAAGCGCTGTTCGAAGGCGAAATCGTCAACTCCTCCGAAGGCCGTCCGGCCTTGCACACCGCGCTACGCCGTCCGGTCGGCGACAAGCTGAAGGTCAACGGCGTCAACGTGATGCCGGAAGTGCACAAGGTCCTGAACCAGATCACCGACCTCGTGGGCCGTATCCACGACGGTTTGTGGCGCGGTTACTCCGAGAAGCCGATCACTGACGTGGTGAACATCGGCATCGGGGGCTCGTTCCTCGGCCCGGAGCTGGTCTCCGAAGCGCTGCTGTCCTACGCCCAGAAGGGCGTGCGTTGCCATTATCTGGCGAACATCGACGGCAGTGAGTTCCACGAACTGACCATGAAACTGCGCGCCGAAACCACGCTGTTCATCGTTTCGTCAAAATCCTTCAACACCCTCGAAACCCTGAAGAATGCCCAGGCCGCACGCGCCTGGTACCTGGCTCAGGGTGGTTCGGAAGCCGAGCTGTACCGTCACTTCATCGCCGTCTCCAGCAACAATGCAGCGGCGGTGGCATTCGGGATCCGCGAAGAAAACATCTTCCCGATGTGGGACTGGGTTGGCGGCCGTTACTCGCTGTGGTCGGCCATCGGTTTGCCAATCGCGTTGGCCATCGGCATGTCGAACTTCAAGGAACTGCTGTCCGGTGCCTACACCATGGACCAGCATTTCCAGAGCGCGCCTTTCGAACAGAACATGCCGGTGCTGCTGGCCCTGCTCGGCGTGTGGTACGGAAATTTCTGGGGCGCGCAGAGCCACGCGATCCTGCCGTACGACCACTACCTGCGTAACATCACCAAGCATTTGCAACAGCTGGACATGGAATCCAACGGCAAGAGCGTGCGCCAGGACGGCACTCCGGTGTCCACCGACACGGGCCCGGTGATCTGGGGCGGCGTCGGCTGCAATGGTCAGCATGCGTATCACCAGTTGCTGCACCAGGGCACTCAATTGATCCCGGCCGACTTCATCGTGCCGATCGTCAGCTTCAACCCGGTGTCCGACCACCACCAGTGGCTGTACGCCAACTGCCTGTCGCAAAGCCAGGCGCTGATGCTGGGCAAGACCCTTGCCGAGGCCGAAACCGAGTTGCGCGACAAGGGCATGAGCGAAGAAGAGGTGCACAAAATCGCACCGCAAAAGGTGATCCCGGGCAACCGTCCGAGCAACACCTTGGTGGTTGAGCGCATCAGCCCGCGTCGTCTCGGCGCATTGGTGGCGATGTACGAACACAAAGTCTTCGTGCAAAGCGTGATCTGGGGCATCAACGCCTTCGACCAGTGGGGCGTGGAGCTGGGTAAAGAGCTGGGCAAAGGCGTCTACAACCGCCTGGTCGGCAGCGAAGAAACCCCGGCTGACGATGCTTCAACCCAAGGCCTGATCAACTACTTCCGCGGTCGTCACCGCGGCTAACCCTGTGGGAGCGGGCTTGCTCGCGAAGACGGTTTGTCATTCAGCATTTATGTCGACTGACCCACCGCCTTCGCGAGCAAGCCCGCTCCCACATTGGTTTTGTGTCTGGCTTGAACCCTTTCGCTACTCGGCGCATCTTTATTACTTGTCGAAAAACAAGAATAAGGAACCGTCATGTTCGATATCAGCACGTTCCCCCAAGCCGATGCCGTCCGCCGGGCTGCACAATTAAGTCAAGACGACTACACGCGCCTGTACCGCCAATCCATCGAACACCCCAGCACCTTCTGGGCCGAACAGGCCACACGCTTTCTCGACTGGAGTAAGCCGTGGGATACCGTCCAGCGCTATAACCTGAAAACCGGTGAGGCGAGCTGGTTCGCCGGCGGAAAGTTGAATGTCAGTTACAACTGCATCGACCGTCACCTGGAAAAGCGCGGCGATCAAATTGCGATCATCTGGGAAGGCGACGACCCTGCCGAATCCGCGCAGATCACCTACAAAAAACTTCATCACAACGTCTGTCGCCTGGCCAATGTGCTCAAAAGCCGTGGCGTGAAGAAAGGCGACCGCGTGTGCATCTACATGCCGATGATCCCCGAAGCCGCCTACGCCATGCTCGCCTGCACGCGCATTGGAGCGGTGCATTCGGTGGTGTTCGGTGGTTTCTCTCCGGACTCTGTGCGTGACCGGATTCTCGATGCCGACTGCCGCACCGTGATCACCGCCGATGAAGGCGTGCGCGGTGGAAAATTCGTGCCGCTCAAGCAGAAAGTCGACAAGGCGCTGCAAAGTTGCCCGAACGTCAGCACCGTCATCGTGGTCGAGCGCACTCAGGGCGAAGTGGACTGGGTCGAGGGCCGGGACATCTGGTATCACCAGGCGCTGCGCGACGTCAGTGACGATTGCCCGCCTGAACCGATGGACGCCGAAGACCCGCTGTTTATCCTCTACACCTCTGGCAGCACCGGCAAACCCAAAGGCGTGCTGCACACCACCGGCGGCTATCTGCTGCAAGCGGCGATGACCTTCAAGTACGTGCTCGACTACCGTGACGACGAAGTCTTCTGGTGCACCGCCGATGTCGGCTGGGTCACCGGCCACAGCTACATCGTCTACGGTCCGTTGGCCAACGGCGCGACCACGCTGATCTTCGAAGGCGTGCCGAGCTACCCGAGCAGCTCACGCTTCTGGCAGGTGATCGACAAGCACCATGTGAACATTTTCTATACCGCCCCGACCGCCCTGCGCTCCCTGATGCGTGAAGGCCCCGAACCGTTGAAGGAAACTTCCCGCGCGAGCCTCAGATTACTCGGCAGTGTCGGTGAGCCCATCAACCCGGAAGCGTGGGAGTGGTACTTCAATGCTGTCGGCGAACAGCGTTGTCCGATCGTCGATACCTGGTGGCAGACCGAAACTGGCGGCATCATGCTCAGCCCTCTGGTCAGCGCTCAACGGATCAAACCCGGCTGCGCCACGCAACCGATGTTCGGCGTGCAACCGGTGTTGCTCGATGAAGCGGGCAAGGAAATCAAAGGCGCCGGCAGCGGCGTGCTGGCGATCAAGTCCAGTTGGCCGGCGCAGATCCGCAGCGTCTACGGCGACCCGCAACGAATGGTCGATACCTACTTCAAGCCCTACCCCGGTTACTACTTCACCGGCGACGGCGCCCGGCGCGATGAGGATGGCGATTACTGGATCACTGGGCGCATCGACGACGTGATCAACGTCTCCGGACACCGCATCGGCACCGCGGAAGTGGAAAGCGCGCTCGTGCTGCACGACAGCATCGCCGAAGCGGCGGTGGTCGGTTACCCCCACGACATCAAGGGTCAGGGCATCTACGCCTTCGTCACCCCCATGAACGGCACCGAGCCCAGTGACGAACTGAAGAAAGAACTGCTGGCTCACGTCAGCGAGGAAATCGGCAGCTTCGCCAAACCGGACCTGATCCAGTGGGCGCCGGCCTTGCCGAAAACCCGTTCGGGCAAGATCATGCGGCGCATTCTGCGCAAGATCGCCTGCAACGAACTGGACAGCCTGGGCGACACCTCGACCCTGGCTGACCCGAGCGTGGTCCAGGAGTTGGTCGATAAACGCCTGAACCAATAATCGCTTGTTTCAAAAGCCTGCGCGGCCGTTAATGGCCGCGCCTCCTTTTCCGCCACTGAGTCGCCATGGAATTCATTCGAACCCGCATCGAAACCCAGATCATGAGCCTGACCGGTCTGTCTCTGGGCAAGCTCGACCTGGAAAACCCCAAGGGTGATCCCGGCCTGTTCGGGCCCGATTCGGTGAGCTGGCAAGTGCATGGCGACTTCAGCAGCATGCTGATCGGTGGCATCAGCGCCTTGATGCTGCAAGCTCTACATCCACTGGCCCTGGCCGGGGTCTGGGACCATTCGAATTTTCGCGAGGACATGATCGGCCGACTGCGCCGCACCGGGCAGTTCATTTCCGGCACCACCTTCGGTTCGCGAAAGGACGCCGACTGGCTGATCGAGAAAGTCCGCACCATCCACCTGCAAGTGACCGGCACGGCACCGGATGGCCGGCCCTACGCCGCCAGTGATCCCGATCTGTTGACCTGGGTGCACGTGGCCGAAGTCAGCAACTTCCTCGCAGCCCATTTGCGTTACCGCAATCCGGACCTGTCCCTGGCTGATCAGGATCGTTACTACGCGGAAATCGCGCTGGTTGCCGAACGGCTCGGCGCCCGTGACGTGCCACGTTCACGGCAGGAAATTGCTGATTACCTTGAGCGCATTCGTCCACAACTGCTGTGCGACGAGCGCAGTCGAGAGGTGTTACGGCTGTTGCTGAACGCCCCGTCCCCCAGCCGTTTGGCCAGACCTTTCGGCGGTTTGATGATGAAGGCCGGGATCGACCTGCTGCCGGACTGGGCCAGTGACATGCTGGGCGTCAGCCAGAGCCCGCTGCAACGCAAGCTGATCCGCGCCGGCGTCAACCGCAGCAATCCGATGCTGCGTTGGGCGGTGCGTAACGGCTCGGTGCACCGGGCCAAACGACGGATGGGGTTGCTCAGCTAGAAACAGCTGAAAAGCTTCGTCGGAACGCCGCCCGGAGCAAGCCCGCTCCCACATTGGTCTGATGAACGACACAAATCCCCTGTGGGAGCGAGCTTGCTCGCGAAGGCAGCACCGCGGTCCCGCGCCAAGCTGTTAAACTCCCGCGCCAAATTCCCTCCTGCAAGGCGCCCAGCATGTCTTCCTTGAATCAGGCGCTGCGCGCCGCCCTCGATCGTCGTCAGGACCTGCTGGCCGAACTGCATCAGCAAGGCACCGATTGCTATCGCTTGTTCCACGGCAGCCAGGAAGGCGCCGGCGGCCTGACGATCGACCGCTACGGCCCGCAATTGCTGGTGCAAAGCTTTCACCAGTCGCTGGAGCGAGACGCGCTGCTGCAACTGCACGACACCATCAATCAGCACCTGGGCCTCGAAACGCTGCTGGTCTACAACGATCGCTCCCGTGGCAATTCGCGCATCGACCGTGAAGACACCGTCTACCGCGCCGACGAAGCTGCCCTGCAAGACTTGATCGGTCACGAATGGGGCCTGAATTACCGGGTTCGCGGCCGCCACGCCGGCCAGGATCCGCTGCTGTTCCTCGACCTGCGCAACACGCGCGGCTGGGTCAAGCAGCACAGCAAAAACAAAAGTGTGCTGAACCTGTTCGCCTACACCTGTGGCGTCGGCCTGAGTGCTGCGGCCGGTGGCGCGAGCGAAGTCTGCAACCTCGACTTCGCTGAAGGCAACCTGGCCGTCGGCCGTGAGAACGGCCTGCTCAATCCGCAGTTGCCGACCATGGACTTCATCCAGTCCGACTACTTCCCGGCAATCCGCCAATTGGCCGGCCTACCGATCAGCCAGCGCCGCGGGCAAAAACTGCCGAGCTTTCAGCGTCTGGAACAGCGTCAGTACGACCTGGTGCTGCTGGACCCGCCGGCCTGGGCCAAGAGCGCTTTCGGCACCGTCGACTTGCTGCGCGACTATCAGAGCCTGCTGAAGCCGGCACTACTGACCACCGCCGACAATGGCGTGCTGATCTGCTGCAACAACCTGGCAAAAGTCAGCATGGACGACTGGCGCGAGCAAGTTTTGCGCTGTGCAGAGAAAGCCGGCCGGCCGGTGCGCGAGTGGACAGTGATGAAACCGGGCGGCGATTTTCCGTCAATGGATGAGCAGCCGCCGCTGAAAACCCTGATTCTGCAGCTCTGAGATTCGTCCGAAAAATCAGATAAATCCTATAAAGCATGATCACTTCGGAACCGGAAACGCGTGCCATACTCCAACGCACTCCGATTCAGACAGATGAAGCCACACATGCCCAAAGGATTGATTCGCGCTATTGGCGCTCTGTTGACCGCTCTAGCCCTCTACAGCCTGCTGGGGTTTCTGATTTTGCCGGGCATCGCGTTACGGGTGGCCAATCAACAATTGGCCAGTTACGCAACGACGCCCGCCACGATTTCGCGGATCGAACTCAACCCGTTCAGCCTTGAAGTCACCCTTTGGGGACTGATCATCGGCGAGCCGGGCAAGGAACAGGTCGGCTTCGAGCGACTATATGCCAACTTGCAGATCGACAGCCTCTGGACCAAGGCGCTGCACCTGTCCGATATCGAAATCGACAAACCCAAGACCGAAATCCTCTTCGGCAAGGACGGTAAGCTCAATCTGCTTGGCCTGTTCAAAATCCCCGCCAGTGAACCGACCCCGGCCGACCCGAACGCCAAACCGTTCCCGTTGCGCATCGAGCGGATCAAACTGGCCGACGGCTATGTGCACTTCCAGGATGCACGGCCCAGCGAGCCGATCGAATTCCTCTACGACAAACTCGACTTCGAGCTGAAGAACCTCAGCACCCTGCCAGAAGATAACGCCGACATGACCCTGGTGGCCGTCGGCCCTGCCGGTGGACAGATCGACTGGACCGGCAATTTCAGCCTGATCCCGATTGCCTCCGAAGGTAAGTTGAAAGTCACCGATGGCAACATGAAAGTCTGGTGGCCATACGTGCGCGATTCGGTGCCGCTGGATCTGGAAAACGGCACCCTGAACCTGAGCACCGATTACAAGCTGAACCTGTCCAAAGAAACCGAATTACTACTGAGCAACGTCGCCGTCAGCGTCGCGCCTTTCAACATCAAGGCACCGGACGGTCGGCCGCTGGCGAAGCTTGGGCGGCTGGACATCAGCGAAACCACCGTAGACCTGGCCAAGCAGCAAGTGGTCGTCGGCAAGATCCGCAGCCAGAAACTGGAAACCTGGGCCGCCCTTGAAGCCGACGGGCAACTCGATTGGCAGAAACTGTTCGCCAGCCAACCGTCCAAAGCAGCCACCAAAGCCAAAGCCGAACTGGCCACCACCCCGGCAACTGCCGATTCACCGAAACCCGGACCGGCGCCACCGAGCAAACCATGGCAGGTGCTGCTCAAAGACGTGCAACTGCGCGATTACCAGGTGCATCTGGCTGATCGCAAGGCGCAACCCGCCGTGGCGCTGGACGTCGGCCCGCTGAACCTGGACCTGCAGAATTTCGACAGCCTCAATGGCTCGCCTTTTAACCTCAAGCTCGATACGGGCGTGGGCAAGCAAGGCAAGATCACGGCAGACGGTATCGTCAATCTCGCCCCGGTCAGCGCCAAGTTAAAAGTACAAACCAAGGACATCGACCTGCGCGTCGCCCAGTCCTACATCACCCCGTTCATTCGCCTGGAACTGCGCAGCGGCATGCTCGGCAGTGATCTGGCGGTCGATCTGAAAAGCACCGAGCCGCTGGCATTCAGCGTCACAGGCAAAGCTCAGGTCGATCAACTGCATACCCTCGACACCCTCAAAACCCGCGACTTCCTCAAGTGGCAGCAGTTGGTGCTCGAAGGCCTGAATTATCAGCACGGCGATAGCCTGTCGATCGACAAGGTCAAACTGTTCCAGCCTTATGCGCGCTTCATGATCAACGATGACCGCACCACTAACATCGATGATCTGCTGATTCCGCAACCGCCCGACTCCGGCGCCAAAACGGCTGCTGCCAAACCTGCCGGCAAGGAAAAACCGCTGGGCATCCACATTGGCGGCATTGCCATCAATGACGGTTCGGCGAACTTCGCCGACTTCAGCCTGACCCCGAACTTCGCCACCGCCGTGCAACAACTCAACGGCCAGATCGGCACCATCGACAGCCGTCAGGCGAAACCAGCCAGTGTCGATATCAAAGGCAAGGTCGACCGCTATGCACCGGTCACCATCAAGGGCTCGGTCAACCCGTTCGACCCGATGGCCAGCCTCGACATCGCCACCAGCTTCAAACGTGTTGAACTGACCACGCTGACGCCCTACTCCGGCAAGTTCGCCGGCTACCGCATCCGCAAGGGCCGACTCAATCTCGACCTGCATTACCTGATCACCAAGGGCCAGCTCAAGGCCGAAAACAAAGTGGTGGTCGAGCAGCTGCAACTGGGTGAGAAAGTCGACAGTCCGGACGCCGTGAGCCTGCCGCTGAAACTGGCGATCGCGTTGCTCAAGGACGTCGACGGCAAGATTTCCATTGAACTGCCGGTGACCGGCGACCTGAACAACCCACAGTTCAGCATCATGCCGATTGTCTGGCAGACCTTGCGCAACCTGATCGTCAAAGCTGCTGCGGCGCCATTCAAAATGATTGGCGGGCTGGTCAGTGGCGGCGGCTCGGAAGATCTGGGCACTGTCTCGTTTGCGCCGGGTTCAAGCGACCTGAGCAAGGATGCCGAGGGTTCGTTGGTCAAACTGTCCCAGGCCCTCAAGGAACGTCCGGCCTTGCGCCTGGAAATCGAAGGCACGGCTGCCGCAAGCAGCGATGGCCCACTGATCGCCGAGCAACGTCTGGAACGTGAATACCAATACAACTACTACAAAATGCTCCAGCGCCGCGGTGACAAAGTGCCGGCTCAGGCCTCGCTGGTGCAAGTACCGGACAACGAGAAGGGTTCGCTGCTGGAAGGAATTTACCGCACGCGCCTGAAGACGCAGCCGCCCGCCGAGTGGAAGGATCTTGGCAAGGAAGAACGCACGGTAAAAATGCGCGAAGGCGTGATCAAGTTCTGGAGTTCCAGCGACGTGCTGTTGCGTCAGTTGGGTCAGGAACGCGCCAGCAGCATCAAGGACTATCTGGTCGACAAGGGTCAGCTGGCCGATGACCGCGTGTACTTCATCGACGCTAACCTTGGCGAAGCGCAAAGTGACGGCCGAGTGGTGACGCCGTTGCATCTGGATGCCGAGTGATGGGCGCGAAATGGCTGATGTACCTGGCACTGGCAATGGCTGCCAGTCAGGCCTCGGCAGCCGATACCCTACGCTGCGGCAGTCAATTGGTCAGTGTCGGGGACAGGTCCAGCGAAGTACTGCAGAAATGCGGTGAACCGGTCAGCCGTGATCTGTTGGGCTACAAGCGCAGCGCTAACCGGCGGGAAGAGTTTCAAGTCGAGGAATGGACCTACGGGCCCAACGGCGGGATGTATCAGTACCTGCGTTTTGAAGGTAATCGCTTGAAGCAGATCACCAGCAAGCGTGGTAACTGAACTCACCACGATCTTATGTGGGCGCAATTTAATGTGGGAGCGGGCTTGCTCGCGAATGCGGTTGATCATTCAACATTTATGTTGGCTGACACGACGCGTTCGCGAGCAAGCCCGCTCCCACAGTTGTTTTGCGTTGCCCCAAATAGAACAGGCCCCGACACGAATGCCGGGGCCTGTAATGGCCACATCCTTATGGCCTTTCGCATGAACTCTCCAGAAGCGGCTGACGTATTGCTCGGCCCGCCTGCCGCGCCTTCTCCCAGTCCAGGCGAGAAGTCTTGCCTTACTCGGCTTTCAGGCCGTCAGCGGAGACCGCTTTGACGCCTTTGATTTTCTTGGCGATGGCCACTGCGGTGGTTTTCTGAGCGTCGGTCACCGCAACGGTGGACGACAGGGACACAACGCCTTTGTTGGTTTCGACTTTAATGTCGGTACCAGGAATGCCTTTTTCAGTCACCAGGTCTGCTTTGACTTTGGTAGTGATCCAGGTATCGGAAGTGGATTCTTTAGCCTTAGTCATTTCACCCGCCGCCAGAGTCATCGGGGCTTGGGTGGTGGTGGTCTGTGCAAATGCAGCGTTGGCCATGGTCAGGGTCAGCGCGGTAGCAGTAGCGGCAGCGATAGCGAACTTCTTCATACGAGTAACTCCTGTTTTTCATAAGGTCTGCTGCGTGTCTTGTCAGCAGGGTTACTGGAGATATTGCGAACGCTGTGCCAACTTTCAGCCAAGCAATAAACCGTTATAAATCAGTAGCTTATAAAAACAGAGGGTTTTCGAAATCATGCAAAATGCATGACTGCGAGATTCTCTACATGCAAGTTGCGGGTTTTTTCGCAGGCCTAAGGCCATGAAATGTCGGGATTTTCTTGATTATTTGAATCGACCCCTCAAATGACGAACAAAAAAATGGCCCGCGTTGTGAATCGCGGGGCATGGGACAGGCTTGGAATTGGATCAGACGCCAGGGCAACCGTTAGGCGCGTACTCTTTGAGTACTGTCGAGGCGCAAGTCCAGCCACCGTCAAGCGTGCGCGAAAGCGTGATGGTCTTGCCGGCCACCAGGCCGTTTGCATTGAGGATCGTGCAGCCAATACTGCCAACACCGGTAGCGACGGTGCCCGCCACCGCAATCGTGCAATTACCTGTGGTCGCGTTAACGCCCATCAGAGCGAGGGTGGGGGCGTTACCTTGATTGATAATGTCTTCGTAAGAGACCTTCAGTGCCGATATTTCAGCAAGACCTGCAGTTACTTTCGCCCGCGATTGATACTTCGAATATTGCGGTAGCGCAACCGTCGCCAGGATCCCGATTATCGCCACCACGATCAACAGCTCGATAAGCGTAAAACCTTTCTGAGTATTCATAGACAAGCTCCATGCATGAGTCGAAATCTCATGATCTGAATTAGCCGCAGCACAGCCCATGCCAAGCCCTTCACCCCGTGTTGGCGGGGCGTGCGAGCGACACAAACCCCTTTCCCACCCCCAGAATCCGCACTATCTGACACTTTTTGTCACCTGAACGTCGCTGGTTTGGTTCCTCCGCTTGACTAGGCTATAAGTCATGAACTGTCTGCGCTTGGAATCCCAATGAATGACATCGCCCTTAGCGGTCTGACCAAGCAATTGGTCCTGGCCGAACTGCTCACTGACAAAAGCGCGCAACAGGCGTATCAGCAAGCCCAACGTGATAAAACCCCGCTAGTCACCTATTTGGTGCAGAACAAGCTGGTGAAAAGCCGCCTGGTCGCCGAGATCGCGTCGGAACACTTCGGCATGACCTTGCTCGACCTCAACTGCCTGGACAAGGAAACCCAACCCAAGGGCCTGGTCAGCGAGAAACTGATCCGCCAGCACCACGCCCTGCCCCTCTGGCGACGCGGCAACAAACTGTTCGTGGGCGTGTCCGACCCGACCAATCACCAGGCCATCAATGACATCCAGTTCAGCACCGGGCTCAATACCGAAGCCATTCTGGTTGAAGACGACAAGCTCACCGATGCCATCGAAAAATTCTTCGACAGCCCTAGCACCGGCCTGGAAGACATGGCCGATGTCGACCTTGATGGTGTGGACATCGAGTCGATCGATGACAACAAACAGGATTCCATTGGCGGACAAGACGCCGACGACGCACCCGTGGTGCGCTTCGTCCACAAGATGTTGCTCGACGCGATCAAGAGCGGCTCTTCCGACCTGCATTTCGAGCCCTACGAAAAAACCTACCGCGTGCGGATGCGCACCGACGGCATGCTGCGTGAAGTCGCCAAGCCGCCGATTCAACTGGCCAACCGCATCGCCTCGAGACTGAAAGTCATGGCCAGTCTCGACATCTCGGAACGGCGTCGGCCCCAGGACGGGCGGATCAAGATGCGCCTGTCCAAGAGCAAATCCATAGACTTCCGGGTCAACACCCTGCCGACCCTATGGGGCGAGAAAGTGGTGATCCGGATCCTCGACCCGTCCAGCGCACAAATGGGCATCGATGCCCTCGGCTATGAGCCGGACCAGAAAGACCTGTACATGGCCGCCCTCAAGCAGCCACAGGGGATGATTCTGGTGACAGGCCCCACCGGGTCGGGCAAGACCGTGTCGCTCTACACCGGTCTGAATATCCTCAATACCGTGGACATCAACATTTCCACCGCCGAAGACCCGGTGGAGATCAACATGGAAGGCATCAACCAAGTCAACGTCAATCCCAAACAGGGACTGGGCTTTGCCCAGGCGCTGCGCTCGTTCCTGCGCCAGGACCCGGACGTAATCATGGTTGGCGAGATTCGTGACCTCGAAACCGCAGAAATAGCCATCAAGGCCGCCCAGACCGGGCACCTGGTGCTGTCGACCCTGCACACCAACAGCGCCGCCGAAACCCTGACACGCCTGCACAACATGGGCATCCAGGGGTTCAACATTGCTACCTCGGTCAGCCTGATCATCGCCCAGCGCCTGGCGCGCAAGCTATGCAGCCATTGCAAGAAACCCATCGAGATTCCCCGGGAGGCGCTGCTCAAGGAAGGCTTCCCCGAGGAACGGATCGGCTCATTCACGATCTATGAGCCAGTCGGTTGCGATCACTGCAACAACGGTTACAAAGGGCGAGTAGGGATTTATGAAGTGGTGAAGAATACCCCGGACCTGCAACGGCTGATCATGGCCGAAGGCAACTCACTGGAAATCGACATCCAGATGCGTAAAGACGGCTTCAACGACCTGCGGACGTCGGGCCTGCTCAAGGCCATGCAAGGCATCACCAGCCTTGAAGAAATCAACCGGGTCACCAAGGACTGAATATGGCGGTCAAAGCAGCAAAAATCAGCGTCTACGCCTGGGAAGGTACAGACCGCAAAGGCACCAAAGCGACGGGAGAGTTGAGCGGTCAGAACCCGGCGTTGATCAAGGCCCAGTTGCGCAAGCAGGGCATCAACCCCGGCAAGGTGCGCAAGAAGTCCACCTCGATTTTCAACCTGGGCAAGCGCATCAAGGCCCAGGACATTGCTCTGTTCACCCGGCAGATGGCGACCATGATGAAAGCCGGCGTACCGCTGTTGCAGTCCTTCGACATCATCGGTGAAGGCTTCGATAACCCGGCCATGCGCACACTGATCGACGAGGTAAAACAGGAAGTCGCGGCGGGTAACAGCTTCGCCGCTTCCCTGCGCAAAAAGCCTCAGTATTTCGATGAGCTGTACTGCAACCTGGTAGATGCCGGCGAGCAGGCCGGTGCCCTCGATACCCTGCTGGATAGAGTGGCGACCTATAAGGAAAAGAGCGAAAGCCTCAAGGCCAAGATCAAGAAAGCCATGACCTACCCGCTGGCGGTGGTGTTCATTGCGATCATTGTGTCCGCAATTCTGCTGATCAAAGTGGTGCCGCAGTTCGAATCGGTATTCAAAGGGTTTGGCGCCGAATTGCCGGCTTTCACCGTGATGGTCATTGGCTTGTCGGCGTTCATGCAGACGTGGTGGTGGATGTTGCTCGGCGTACTGATCGCGGTGATCTTTGGCGTGCGCCATGCTTTTAAAACGTCTCAGGGCTTTCGGGACTGGATGGACACCTGGTTGCTGAAACTGCCGTTGATTGGCACGTTGATGTACAAGTCTGCGGTGGCCCGTTACGCCCGCACCCTATCGACCACCTTCGCTGCCGGAGTGCCGCTGGTGGAAGCTCTGGATTCGGTGGCCGGCGCGACCGGCAATATCGTGTTCAAACGTGCGGTGCTGCGCATCAAGCAGGACGTATCCACCGGCATGCAGCTGAATTTTTCCATGCGCACCTCCGGCATCTTTCCCAACATGGCGATTCAGATGACCGCCATTGGCGAAGAGTCCGGCGCGCTGGACGACATGCTCGATAAAGTCGCGAGCTTCTACGAGGACGAAGTGGACAATATGGTTGATAACCTCACCAGCCTGATGGAGCCGTTCATCATGGTGGTGCTGGGTGTTATCGTCGGTGGTCTGGTGGTTGCGATGTACCTGCCCATCTTCCAACTTGGCTCAGCGATCTGACATGCCCTTTAACGACATTCTGACCCTCTACCCGTTGACCTTCGTAATCTCAGCCATGTTGGTCGGCCTGCTGATTGGCAGCTTTCTCAACGTGGTGGTCTGGCGCCTGCCAAAAATGCTTGACCGCGAATGGCGTGAGGAGGCTCGTGAAGTGTTGGGCTTGCCAGGCGAAACACCGCTATCGACCTTCAACCTGATGCTGCCCCATTCCCAGTGCCCACATTGCGGCCATCGAATCCGCGCCTGGGAAAATATTCCGGTGCTCAGTTATCTGTTTTTACGGGGTCGATGCTCGAACTGCACGGCAGCCATCAGCAAACGCTACCCACTGACCGAACTGGCTTGCGGTCTGCTCTCGGCGTTCATCGCCTGGCATTTCGGTTTCGGCTGGCAGGCCTGCATGGCGCTGCTCCTAAGCTGGGGGTTGCTGACGATGAGCCTGATCGACGCCGAGCACCAACTGCTGCCGGATGTGCTGGTGCTGCCGCTGATATGGCTGGGGCTGATCGTCAACAGCTTCGGACTTTTCGTGTCCTTGCATGATGCATTGTGGGGCGCGGTGGCCGGCTATATGGCGTTGTGGTCGGTGTTCTGGCTGTTCAAGCTGATCACCGGCAAGGAAGGCATGGGCCACGGTGATTTCAAGCTGTTAGCGATGTTCGGCGCCTGGGGTGGCTGGCAGATCTTGCCACTGACCATCCTGTTATCGTCGATGGTGGGCGCCGTTGTCGGCGTGATTTTGCTGCGTTTGCGCAACGCGAAAACCTCCACGCCGATCCCCTTCGGACCCTTTCTGGCAATTGCCGGCTGGATTGCCTTGCTCTGGGGTGGTCAAATAACCGACTTCTATTGGCAGTTTGTCGGTTTGAAATGAATACCCCTGTGGAAAAACCCTGGATTCTCGGCCTGACCGGCGGCATCGGCAGCGGCAAAAGCGCGGCTGCCCGGCACTTCATCGACCTGGGCGTGCACGTGGTGGACGCCGATCACGCAGCGCGCTGGGTGGTGGAACCGGGGCGCCCGGCGCTGGCCAGGATCGCCGAACACTTCGGCCCCGGCGTATTGCAAGCCGACGGGCAGCTGGATCGCGTGGCGTTGCGTAAACTGATCTTCGAAGTGCCAGACGAACGCCGCTGGCTCGAAGCGCTACTGCATCCGTTGATCGCCAAGGAAATCGCCGATCATCTGGCCAAGGCACAATCGCCTTACGCGATTCTGGTTTCGCCGCTGCTGATCGAGTCCGGGCAGTACGCCATGACCCAACGGGTTCTGGTGATCGATGCCCCGGAACAACTACAGATCGAGCGCACCCTGCAGCGTGACCAGACCAGCGAGCAACAGGTCCAGGCGATCCTCAAGGCCCAGTCCAGCCGACAGGACCGCGTGAGCCACGCCAACGATGTGGTGGTCAACGACCGCGACCTCGCCTGGCTGCACAGCGAGGTTGAACGCCTGCATCACTTTTACCTTACTTTGCGTGGAGGCCAGTCATGAGCCAAACCCCAACCGTCGAATGCCCAACCTGTGGCGCCCCTGTTGAATGGAGCCCAGAAAGCACCTTCCGGCCGTTTTGTTCGGACCGTTGCAAACTGATCGACCTGGGCGCCTGGGCTTCGGAAGAACACAAGATTCCGGTCAGCCCGGATGCCGAAGACGAACTGTTCAGCGAAGACTTCGACCCGCGTCACTGATCTTCAAGGCCGCATGAAACCGTAGTCCTGGCTGTCATCGAGGTTTTCCGCAAGAAAGCGCAACTCATCGGCCAGGTCTTCGGCGCTGCGCACTGCCTTGCTCTGTTGCACCACTGCACTGAGCAAGGCGCGCAGGCTCAACCCCGGATCAAACCCCACTTCCTGCGCCCCATCCAGACTCTGACGCAACTCCTGCCTTGCCCATTCGTAGACACTCATTTCGATGCTCCTGAAGGTTTCCCCGAGCATGGAAGCATCAGCGATTTATGCCTTTGATGTGGATCAAGATTTGGGATCGTCGTCTTTCCAGGGGGCCGAAAGGTAGCGCGTGCGATTGAACGTCTCCAGCCACTCGGGGCAAAACACCACCAGCGCACTGACCACCATGCCGTTGATGAACGCTTCCGGGAAAATCAGCAGCCACAGATAACCGACAAAATCTTCCAGCCAATACGGCATGGCGAAACGTTCGTCGAACCACAGCAACCACAGCGCCAGCAGCAGACACAGCAACGCCGACAGCGCCGCTGCAAAAAACCCGGACACGAAGATATACACAAAGGGATTACGTGGCTGCGCTCGCTCCACCAGGATGGCGCAGCACTCGGTGACCAGCACCGGCAGCAGAATCAGCAGCGCGCCGTTGACCCCCATCGCCGCCAGATCTTGCCGCCCGAGCAGCACTAGTCCCGCTTGCGCGACCAACCCGCCGACAATCGCCAGCGGCCAGTCGAGCAACAGGGTCACGGCGGTCATGCCGATAAAGTGGTAGGACACGCCGGTGTCGAAGTCTTGTCGCACCAGCCAGAGCATGAACAGCGCGAACACCGTGCCAAACAACAGATGTTGGCGGTGACTGTCGCTGAACAGTTCGACCCACGATGCTCGCGCAACGGCCCAGATCAGCACCGGTACATAGATCAACCACCCTACCGTAAGGGTTTCAGGTGACAGTAACTCGGCGCCGATCATGGCTGGGCACACTCCCTTGTCTTGCCGAAAGAGAATAGGCCCTCAGTCTACACCGCCCCTCGTACGCCCTTCGACTTCAGGCCCAATGCCGTGGATCGCTCATGACCGCCTCGTGTTCAGCGAATAGCTTGGGCAATTCGGCTTTGAGAAAGTCCACCCAGGTACGGACCTTGGCATCGAGAAATCGCCGCGACGGGTACAACGCATACACATTGCGCTCACGGGGGCGCCAGGCCGGCAGCAAGCGCAACAAGGTGCCATCGCTCAAGGGGCGCGTCGCGGTGTAGAACGGAATCAGGCTGATCCCCATACCGGCCTCCGACGCCTTGACCATCGACTCGGCGACGTTGCACTGAAAGGTTTGGGCCGGGCTGACGGCATGCTCGCCCTCTTCGTCCTGGAACACCCATTCATCGCTGTACAACGGGTCGAGCATGCGCAGGCACCGATGATCGTTCAGCGCCATTGGTGTGTGCGGCACGCCATGCCGTTGCAGGTATTGCGGGGAGGCGCAGGGCACGCTGTAAATCTGCCCGATGGCCTGGGCGACCAATTGCGAATCGGCCAGTTCATGGGCAATCGAAATCACCACATCGTGCCCTTCCTCCAGCGGATCGGGATTGCGCTGTGACAGCGTCAGCTCGAACACCACATCAGGGTAAAGCTCGCTGTAACGGGCGATCAATGGCGTGATCAGCACACCCAGGCCATTCATGCTGTGAACCCGCAGCCGTCCACTCGGTTTGAGATGGGCGCCGCGGGCCTCTGCCGTTGCCACCTCCATTTCTTCGAGTATTTGCCGACTGCGCACCAGGAAGCGCTCACCGGCCTCGGTCAAGCTCAATCGCCGCGTGGTGCGTTGCAGCAAGCGTGCTTGCACATGCTGCTCCAGATCAGCCACCAGCCGCGACACTTGCGCGGTCGACAGGTCCAGCGCATCGGCGGCGGCGGTAAAACTTGCGCAGTCCACCACGCGGACGAACACCCGCAAGTTATTGAGCAGATCCATAAGCCCTCCAGGGGCGGTGACTGTTACGTTTCATGTAAGACTGCATCAGGCGCTGGCCCCTTTATCGGTCGTGGGCAAAGACTAGAATTCAGGTATCGGAATCAACACGGAGCACGGAAAAATGAAAACCCTGATCAGCCTGTTTCTGACCGTTGTCGCCACCTCGGCCATGGCCGCCGGCAACGAGCCCGCCGCTACCTCGTACAACCCGGCACAGCCGCTGGACATCGCCAAGGTCGTTTCAGTGTCGGACACCGCGACCGCCTGCGGGGTTGTGCCTGCGACCATGGAGTATGTCGATCATCAAGGCCAGACCCATCGCGTGACGTACGAGGTCATGGGTGATTGCACGAGCAACCTGTAATCACTGGCACCGCACGACTCACACGATCATTCGTTTCGCCTGCAAGGCCAGATCATGCAGGCCGGCCAGGCGCGCCATGATGCGTTCGACCACCTCGACCCTGGCAACCGCACCACTTTGCAGTTCGCCCATCGACTGCAGGGCCACTCCGGCCTTTTCCAGGCCCAGACGTGTAGAGCCGGACAACTGCTGAAGACCTTGGCGTGCCTGTTCAGCGGACTGTTCCAGCCCCGTAGCGATTTGCCGGATCTGCGCACTGGAGTCCGCCGCCTGACGCGAGAGATTGCGCACCTCATCGGCCACCACCGCAAACCCTCGGCCATGGCTGCCCGCCCTCGCCGCCTCAATGGCTGCGTTCAACGCCAACAGGTTGGTCTGACGAGAAATGTCCTGGATGCTGCCGACAATCGCGCCGATGCGCATCGACTGACTGCCGAGCTCGTCGAACACTTGATCCAGGCGCTGCATGGAGAGGTTCAGATCTTCCAGCACACTGGCCGAAGCCTGCATGCTCAGCGCACTCGCCTTCACCCGTTCACCTGCCGTACGCGCCAGTTGATTGGCAAAGCGCATGTCTTCCTCGGTTTGCAGCACGGACTCGGTCAATTGCTCCAGCGTGACCTGCAAGCCGATTTTGTGCGGTGGCTGTTCTTTTTCAGGGTTCATAGCAGCGTCCATGTGTAGCTGAGGATCAGGCGGTTTTCGTCGATATCACTGCGGTAGTTGGAACGGGCCATCGCGTTGCGCACGCGGATCCCTAGGCCTTTGAGGCTGCCGCTCTGCAGCACATAGCCGAGATCGAGGTCACGCTCGCGGTCCTTGCCTTCAAACCCCTTGCCGGTATCGACATTGTTGCCGGTGATGTAGCGCACGGTGCTGGTCAGCCCCGGCACGCCGAGGGCCGCGAAATCGTAGTCGTAACGCGCCTGCCAGGAGCGCTCATCGGTGAAGGCGAACTCGTAGGTCGGCACCTCGTTACCCAGTGGGCTGATGTTGGCAAACACTCGGGGGAAGGCGCTGTCGCCAAACATGCCCTGATAGCCGACATAGAATGTGTGACCGCCGCGCTTGGCCGACAGCAAGGAGAAGAACGCCTGGTTGTCGATGTTACCCAACAGCTTTTTGCCGTCTTCGCGCGAATCGTAATACCCGAGGTTGGCGCCCAGTATCCAGTTACCAAGTGGCTCGCTGTGCTTGAGGCCGAGAAAACGCTGGTTGTAGATATCTTCCAGTTGCCCGAACCAGGCGCTGACCGAACTGCGTTTATCGTTGAAAACGTAATCGGCGCCGGCAAAGTTGAAGCCATCACTGCTGACCTGACGCTGCGGTACATGACCGAGCATGGCTTGCATCTTTTCGTCGCCAGCCTCGTTGCGCAGGCTGGTGGAACTCAAGTGGCCACCTTGCAAGGTCAGGCCATTGATCTCGTTTGAGGTGATGCTCGCACCCTGATAGCTGGGCGGCAGCAAACGGATATCGCTGAAGGCCAGCACCGGCAGGTTGGGTTGCAGTTCGCCCACCTTCAGTTCGGTTTTGGAGAAACGCACCTTCAACGCGCCTTCCAGTCGGCTGTAATCATTCGCCGCGCGCCCATCACCCTGCACCGGCAGCAAACCGGTATTGACCCGGTCCGGGCTGCTGTCGAGTTTGAGGCCGAGCAGGCCAATGACATCCACACCAAAACCGACCGGGCCCTGGGTATAACCGGATTTGACGTTGAGGATGAAGCCCTGCGCCCACTCTTCGGCCTTCGATTGTTGGTTGGCCCCGACGATGTCGGAAAAGTCCCGGCTGAAGTAGTAATTGCGTGCTTGCAAGGTGGCGGTGGTGTCTTCGATGAAGCCACTCTCGGCCGCCATCGCACCGGCGGAGAAACTCGAGACGACAGCCATGGACAACACTGAACCGGTTGCTGGAAGAATCTGTTTCATCGTTTTTTCTCTTATTTTTATTGATCGACAGGTTGAAGTGCTTCAGCCGCAGCGGATTCGCGGCGGGGAACGGGACGACGGGCGTTTAACAACACGTGGGTGACCATGCCGAAAATCAGCCCCCAAAAGGCGGCGGACAAACCCAACAACGACATGCCCGACGCGGTGGTCAGAAAAGTCACCAACGCGGCTTCGCGATCACCCGGCACGGCCATTGCGCCGGCCAAGGCCCCGGCAATCGCGGCGAACAGCGCCAGCCCGGCCAGGGCTGCGATCAGTTCTTTGGGGAACGCCGAAAACAGTGAAACCAGGGTCGCGCCGAAAATACCCAGCACCAGGTAACACAGCCCGCCCACAACCCCGGCCACATAGCGTTTGCCGGGATCTTCATGGGCCTCGCGCCCGGTACAAATCGCCGCGGTGATGGCTGCCAGATTCAGCCCATGGCAACCGAACGGTGCCAACAACGCCGTGCCCACCGCACTGCTGGCGATGATCGGGCCGGCCGGTGTTGCGTAACCGCTGGCGCGCAGCACCGCCATGCCGGGAACGAACTGGCCGGTCAGCGCCACCATCACCAGCGGCAAGGCGATATTCAGCGTCGCGCTCAGGCTGAAGGCGGGCGTGATCCACACCGGCGTGGCCAACCCGATCACCAACGCCTCGCTGTGCAAATCACCGGCGAGAAAAGCCATCGAGCAGCCCACCAGCAGCACCATCAACACCGCATACCGCGGCATCAGCCGTTTGCAGATCAGGTACGTGACGAACATCGCCAGCACCAGCAGCGGCTTGCCCTGCAACGAGACGAATAACCCGGTGCCGAAGCTGAACAGAATCCCCGCCAGCATCGCTGCCGCAATGGCCGCGGGAAGTTTGCTGATGATCCGGTCAAACGCCCCCGACACCCCGACCAGAAAAACAATCAGGCTGCTGACCAGATAGGCACCCACCGCTTCCGGCATGGAGATTCCCGGCAACAGCGCCACCAGCAACGCTGACCCCGGCGCCGACCACGCGATGATCACCGGGACGCGGTAACGCAGGCTCAGACCGATGCCAAGTACGGCGCTGCCGATGGAAATCGCCCAGATCCATGACGACAGCACCTCCCGCGAGAGGTGCGCGGTCTCGGCGGCCTGAAAGATGATCACCAAAGGGCCTGCATAGGAAATCACCGTGGCGATAAACCCGGCGACTGCCGCAGACAGGGAAAAGTCCCGGACGAACGCTCTCATGAAACGTCGCCCACAGCCCCGTCGGGCGAACCGTGGCGCAGGCCCGACAGCGCTTGTTTAGCACTGCGCCGACTGCTGATGGCGAATACGGTCATGGCAATCGCGGCCACCGCGCCGGGCAAGGCAAAGGCCATGAAGTTAAGTTGCAGCGGCAGGCTGATCCCGAGTAGCGCACCGCCCAGCAGCGGTCCGACGATGGCACCGTTGCGCCCGATGCCCGACGCCCAACCCAAACCGGTGGAGCGAATGGTCATGGAGTAGAACTGCGCGGCGCAGGCGTACAACAGAATCTGTGAGCCGATGGTGGTGGCGCCGGCGATGGCGATCAGCAAGTACAACAGCGGCATCGGGCTGTTGAAACCCAGCAAGGTGATCGACACCGCAGCCACGGCGAAGAACACCGCCAACACCCGCGGCAGGTTGAGCTTGTCTCCCAGCACACCGCCGCCGACCGCGCCGAAAATGGCACCGAAGTTGAGCACCAGCAGGAACGACAGACTCGAGCCCAGGCTGTAACCGGCGTTGGCCATCAATTTTGGCAGCCACGAACTCAAGGCGTAGACCATCAGCAAGCAGCAGAAAAACGCCAGCCACAACATCAGCGTGCGCAGCGCACGACCTTCGCGAAACAGTTGCAACACCGGGGTGCCAGTGCCCTTCACTTCGCTCATGTGCAGTTGATCGCTGGTTTGCGAGACATACGCCGGGGCAATCCGCTGCAGGATGTTGCGCGCCTCTTCATTGCGCCCCTGGCGCAGCATGAAACCCACCGACTCGGGCAGGAAGTACATGATCAACGGCAACAACAGCAACGGCAGCACCGCCACGTAAAACACTGATTGCCAGCCAAAACTCGGGATCAGCACGATACCGAGCCCCGCCGAAAGCATGCCACCCACCGAGTAGCCGCTGAACATGATCGCCACCAGCGTGCTGCGGATTTTCTTCGGCGCGTACTCGTTCATCAGCGCCACGACGTTGGGCATCACCCCGCCAATGCCAAGCCCGGCAATGAATCGGCAGAGGCCAAATTCGGTGGGGTTGCGGGCAAAACCATTGAGTACGGTAAAACCGCTGAAGAGCATCACGCAGATCGTGATGGCTTTTTTGCGGCCGATCTTGTCCGACAGCGGGCCGAAGAACAGCGCGCCGAACATCATCCCGAACAGTGCATAACTGCCCAGTGCGCCGGCTTGCAGAGGACTGAGCCCCCACTCTTTCATCAGCATCGGCAGCACCACGCCGTAGATCACCAAATCGTAACCGTCGAAAATGATGATCAGGGCACACCAGAACAGCACCATCCAGTGAAAGCGGTTGAATCGTGCGTTGTCGATAACCTCATGTACGTCGATCTTGCGCATGGCATTTATCTCTTGTTGTTATTTTTAGAGCGTCGGTAAAGCGGCTTACGTCCGTACAGCCGAGGGTAGAGGCGACAGGCACGGGGCAATATCCGCTTTGCGCAGATCGCTATCCGTTTTGTGCAATGCCCTGAACCGGGCGTGGGATGAGGATTGTCGCGGGCATGGCGCGCCGCAGATCCGGCAGATCGGAACCTCTCCGATGAACTGCCTTCATTGCGATCACATTTGAACGCTAAGCGCGGGCTGATGGATGACTCAGATGTCAGCGTCTGCGGTCACAGGCACTCTGCACCAATCAGGGCAGGGCCTTCTCCAGCGCCTCACGCAATTGCGCAGCCGTGGCGTATTCGTGCTGAGCCACCAATTGACCGTCCTTGAGCTGCAGCCACAGCACTTTATCCACAGGCCCGGGATAGCGCGGCGCCACGCGACCATCACGGTCAAGCATCACTCGATAGGCATAATCGCGCATGGCCGGTACAGCGAACATTTTCGCGATCAGTCGAGGCCGCCCCCTTCGCATACCCCGTCGCCGTGACCTGGAGCGCGCTACCGATATACAGGTCCTGAGAGCGTGTAACGTCGAGCCTCTTTTAAAAGATCGCTGCACATGACATTACCTTGAGCTTCTCCCTTGGGGCCGATAGACAGTTGGGTCAATTCAAGGCTGGTTTCTTGCCGGGATTGAACGAGCTTGTTTCCGGCGGCATCTATGATCTGACTTTCTCCACAAAAGCGAGCGTCCATTTGCAGCCCCGATTCGACGCCTGTTCTATTGCAGGAAACGAGCGGCAGGCCGTTCTCCATCGCGCGGACTCGCATGATATCGCCGGTCCATGGGCCGCCATAGTTGACCGGGCAGCAATAGAGTTTCGCGCCGTCCAGAGCGAGCAATCGAGCGGCCTCAGGAAGCCATAGATCAAAACAGATCAGAACCCCAAAGCGAATCTTGCCATCATCAAAGCATTGCCAGCGGTCACCTTCCTCGAAGAGTTTCTTCTCCAGGTCTGTGATATGGCACTTGCGTTGTTTACCCAGCCACTTGCCTCGACTCACCACAATGGCTGTGTTGTAAAGATTCTCACCATCGCGTTCGACCATGCCGGCAACTAATGTCGCCTGCTTCTGCGCTGACAAGTCTTGCAAAAAACCGGCAAACGCTCCCGTTTGAGCACAATCGGCAAAAGGCAAAAGCTCTTCTTTTGAATCGAAGAGATAACCCGTCGTACACATTTCAGGCAGCACGAGTAGATCAAAATCAGCATCCTTGAGGCCGTCAGCAATTGTTTGGCAATTGAACTCAGGCCTTTTGAATGCCACAGGAAACTGAAAGTATCCCGTGATGATTTGGGTTGCTCCTGTTGTTTTCATAAAACCTCCAGAACTGTCCTCCCGGAGAAGATACAGAAAAGGACAAACCGGACACTGGCGGGGAAACATCAGGCAACAATGATCAAAGAAGCGCCGCAAGCGCCCGGACGCCGATGAAGCCCGCTGGACCATAACGACCTCGTGTCGATGCAAAGCTTTCAGCTTGTCGCATTTGAACGCTAAGCTTGGGCTTATGGATGACTCAGATTATTTACGCCTGCTGACCATCGCGGCCGAGCAAGCCAACGCGTTCCTGTCCAATGCCCGCAAATGGGAGCGTGAGCGTTGGGTCTGTCAGCGCCTGCTGCAAGGCCTGAACATTCCCTATCGCGCCGACGAATTCGCCCCGGCCGGGGAGCCACCGGACGTGCTGTTTCGTGACGCCAGTTTCGAAGTGTTTTTCGTACTCGATGAAGGTCGGCGCCTCAACGATGAATGGCGCGATGAGCTGCAACGCCGGCGCAGCGCGTTTTCTCTGAGTTCGCTGGTGCGCCGCGAGGCCAAGCCCCGGCGCATTCCGGCGAATGAATTCTTGCTGAGACTGGCGCCGACCTTGCGCAAAAAAGCGCACAACTACAAAGAACGCGGCATGGACCTGGGCGAACTTGACATCATCGCCTTCGCCAGCCTCAAGCGCGAAGTGCTGGACCTCAACAGCCATTTCCCGCCGCCGACCGAATACCTGCGCCAGGGCTGGCGCTCGTTGTCGCTGGTCGGTCCGACCTTCGCCCGTGTGCTGTTTGCGCACCCGGACGCACCGGATTTCCTGCGCAGCAACCTGGGTCGCAGCATTGTTTTCGATGTCGGGATCAGCCTGTGAGTCCATTGCAGGAACTGATTGCCGAAGTGCCGCAAACGGGTCGCGTTTGCAGACGATCTTCCAGGCGCGGGATGCCTTTACTGACTGCCGAAGCTGTTAAGTGAAATGCAGGGCGACTTTTCAGGCACCCACTGCTTCGACGCGCGTATGCCCTCGGGCAAAGCGGGTCGCCGATGTCTGCAACAACAGAACGACGGTCAATGTGACCAGCAGGAACGGAAGCAGCCAGGCGTTCTCGATCATTGCCAATTGCAGGCTGAGGATCAACAGCAGCACCGGCGTGGCCAGGGCATTCGCCCGGCTGACATACAAGCCCACAGCGGCCTCGCTGTAGCGGCAGGCGATGGCGACACGGATATGCACCCGCGCGCCGCCGAAAGCCATACCGAGAATCAACAGGCTCAGTGCTTTCAGTATCAGTGTGTCTGGCATCAGCAACCACATTGACGTGGAAATCACCGCCAGCGCAATCAGGGCTGACAGATAAGCCAACAGGTTACGACCGGTATTGGCAATGATGACCAGCACCCCGATCAGCGCCATGCCCATGCCGAACACCGCATCGAGCACACCCAGTTCAAACAGCGCCCAGCCGTGGCTCGACACATAGACGGGCAACATAAAGTTGAACGCCCCGAGGATTGGCCAGATAAGTACCATCGGCACAAACAGCGCTAGCGGAAGCTTGGCTGAAGCCGCTACTTCGCCAGCCTCCTGCGCCGCCACCGGTAGACTGTCACGCGTGTAGCAAATGGCTGCGACCAACAAGAAGCCGGCGCACAGCAAAATGGAGAACCCAACACCGGTCAGAATCGGCATCAAGCCCGCCGCCAGCAAAGGGCCGATCATCAGGGCCGCCTGGCTGGTGGCGGTGGTTGCCCCGCTGATCCGGCGTACCATCGTTTCGTCCATGCCACGTTGAATCTGGGTGAACCACATATCCAGGCTGGCTTCGAGCAGCATGATCATCAGCCAGACAAACAGATTGATGATCAGCAGGCCGATGGTAAAGTCTCTGGATGCTCCCGAAACCAGGCTGAGGCCGGTCAGACACATCAGAAACCAGCTGCTCATCTGGCGGCCGTTCATTCGGCTCGACAGGCGCTTGATCATTACTGGCGTGACAAAGGCCGGTATAAACGAGCAGAAAATCGCCAGCGCCAACGGCAGGTAATCGCCTTCGTTCTGATTGAGTATGGTCCACGTCAACGAGACCAGCAGCGCGCCGGAAAACAGTCGATAAACCGTCGAGCAGACCAGGAACATAGTCAGCTCTTTTGAAGTGCTTTTCATGACGACTTGTTTTTCATTCATGTAATCGATCCTTGCCCTTGAGTACGCGGCCATTCTTCAATTGAATTCCTGACGCCAGCGACTGCGCCACAGTTGTGCAAGTGCATGAGGCTGGCGTCGATCCGGGCTGGGTGTCAGGCTAGAGTGCGCATCACCCTGAGGGTCTTGTCGATGTCTTCCGGCGTGTTGATGATCCCGGCGGAGAACCGTACTGTCGAATGGCGGTAGGGTGTGGCACTGGCGATGATCTTCTGCGCCTTTAGCCTGGCCACCACATCTTTGGGGGCCCAGCCTTTTACATCACAGCAGACGATTCCGGCGGAGAACTGCGCAGACTGGGGCGTATGCAGGTGCACATTGGGCAGCTTCGACAATCCTTCCTTCAGCTGTCCATTGAGTTCAGCGACGCGGTCAGCAATGCGCTTGCGGCCGATCTGCTTGACGAACTCGAACGCTTCGATCACGCCCCATTGGTTTTCGAACGCCAGGAAGCCTCCGGGACTGACCCAGGCACCCTGTGTGTCTCCCTGAGGGTCGCGCTGTTGGCGCCAGGCATTAGCGGGCTCGGCTGCCATGATGGTGGGAATGGTCGGCGTGATCTGCGCCCACTGACCTTCACGGGCCCAGACCAGGCCCGTACCGTGCGGACCAAGGATCCACTTGTGCGTCCCTGCGCTGAAAAAGTCGCAACCCAGGCTGGCGACCTGGGCCTCGGAACAGCCGAAGCCGTGCACACCGTCGATCACATAGATGATTCTGTCTGCCTCGGAGCGATCCTGATTGACTCGCGCCACGAGTGCACCTATCTCCTGCACCGGTAAACGCACCCCGCTCCAGGTCATTGCCAGGATCCGGGTCGAGGGCCTGATGGCTGCTTCAATGCGGGCGACGATTGCGTCAACACTGACATCCTCGGGCCGTTCGTAAAGGTCAATTCTTCTCAGGCTCCCGCCCCATTTGACGACAGCCAGGCGCATGGCCTCATCGTGGGTGTACCACTCGTGGTTGGTCGTCAGGATTTCCTGGTCGGGTGTCAGTTTGAGACCGTTGTAGACCATCGCCAGGCCCTGCGTGGTACTGGTCGTCAGTGCGATGTCCTCGGCCCGTCCGCCGGTATAGTCTGCTGCTGTTGCGCAGACCTTGCGCCAGACCATCTCCTCGGGTCTGGCGAACATATTGTCTTCCAGGTAGGTGTAGGGGTTTTCATCGAATGCCTGCCGGTGGCGGGCCATCGCATCGCGCACGGGCTTCGGGTTGGAGGCAAGAAAGAAGTTGGAAATGTGCACAAACTCCGGAGACAGTTTGAACTGCGCACGCACGGATGCCCAGTCGTTGGGGTCCAGTGTCGCTACAGAGTCATCCTGAACAGGCACATTGCCCACCTGTGCGCCAGCCACGCCTGCGATCATGCAGCCTCCGATCAGAGTCGCTCCAACAGCCGCACCCATGAAATCACGTCTTCCCAGACTCATACCAACTCCCTGTCGATTCATATTGAAGTACGCGCAGGATGCGCGAACACAGCATTGAAAATACGCTGCCCATAGAGGCCTACGGCCAGGCCGAGCACAATCAGAACCACCGCCAGTACTTTGCTCAGCGGCACACTTTCGTTGAATACGAAAACAGAACCGAGCATGCCGAAGATCGGCACCAGCAACGACAGTGGTGCTACCGTCGAGACCGGGTAGGTCTTGAGCAGCGAGTTCCATATCCAGTAGGCGAACAGGGTATTGGGGTAGACCTGAAACAGAATCGACAGCACGGCGGTCGTGTCTACCTGATTGACGAACGTGGTATAGCCGGCGCTGCCATTAACCGCGTAATCGAGGGCGAACAACGGGATCGGCGCGAAGGCGCTGGACCAGACCAGAAAACCAAAGACATCCTTGGTGCTGGCCTTCTTGTTGATGATATTGGCGACGCTCCATGAGGCCGCGCCAACCAGCACCAGAAGCACGCCTGGCAGGCTGACCGAGCCATCGCTGATCATGATGATGCACAGGAGCCCGGCGAGTGCGATCAGCATGCCCAGCAGCTGAAAGCGTGTCAGTGCTTCCTTGAACACCCACCCGCCCAGCAGGATCGTGAAGAACGCGCTGAACTGCAGCACCAGCGAGGCGATCCCTGCCGAGAGTCCGGCCTTGATGCCCAGGTTTACCACGCCCCACAGACCAATGCCGAACACCAGTCCGTAACCGATGATGTAGCGCCACGGCACATCGGGCTTGCGGATGAAGAAGATCGCCGGTAACGCACAGAGACTGAAGCGGATGCCCGCCAGGATGAACGGATCTACGGTTGCCAGCCCCAGTTTGATCACCGAGAAATTGACACCCCAGATTGCCGTGATCAGTACAGCCAACACTACGTGTAGTGGTTTCATTGATGAGTTGCCTTAATGATGTTGGGCTTTGTCACGCTACGGACGTCAGGTTTTCGGCGAGGCTCACTCGGGAAAACAGCGCTTGCATCCAGGCCT
Organism: Pseudomonas sp. F01002; assembly: GCF_004402115.1. Taxonomy (NCBI): domain Bacteria; kingdom Pseudomonadati; phylum Pseudomonadota; class Gammaproteobacteria; order Pseudomonadales; family Pseudomonadaceae; genus Pseudomonas; species Pseudomonas sp. F01002. The sequence goes on from NZ_SOPU01000032.1 coordinate 60,548, forward strand.
GGGTCTGTTGCGGTTCTGCAGTCTTGACGATGCCTGCCAGGGGTGCCTCGAAGGCCGAATAAGTCACGTGCTCCGGCAGCAGCGCGCCCGGTTGCAGTTCGTTCCATTGCACGACGAATGGGCTTGCCCGCAGTTCGTCTGCGCCGTCCAGGCCGTAATAGATCCGCTCTCGGTGGGTGTGCCCGGGGAATACAAACCAGCCGAAGCCCAGGTTTGGCTGCCGCTCAGTCAGATGCGCGATATCCAGCTCGCCCTCAACGTGGATGCGCAACTCCAGCGACGGCATGTGGATGCCGGTGGCCAGCTCATAGGTCGCTACCACATCTGCGCCTCCAACCCGGTTACCCACCTCAAGGAACACCGGTTCGTCACCATCCATGATTGCTTCCAGATGGAACGCGCCATTGCGGATCTGCACCGCTTCCAGCGCGGCGCCGACCCATGCTTGCATCTGCGCGGAGGTCTCCAAGTGCCAGGAGCCGAGAGGATGGCCGCGCTCCATGTAGTCCAGACATGTTCCTACGTATTGGCTGGAAAGCATGGTGAGGATCCGGCCGTTCAGTACCAGGCCGTCGAAATGGCGGATGGGGCCACTGATATATTCTTCGACCTGAAAATCTTCGATACACAAGGACAGATCCTATCGGGAGGTCAGTTCCAGATACAACCAATACAGCAGGGCTATCCCACTGATGGCAGCACCCAACAGGCAAACGGCCACCCAGCCAAAGTGAGCATAAGTGTAAGTGGCAGCTATTGCGCCCAAACCGCTACCCACTGAGTAGAAACACATATACGCGCCCACCAGACGGCTTTGCGCATCGGGCCGCGCCGCGAAGATCAGGCTCTGATTGGTCACATGCACCGCTTGCACGGCAAAGTCCAGCAGTACTACGCCCACCACCATGGCCAGTAATGAACTTTCAACAAACGCGGTTGGCAGCCAGGACAAGGTCAATAGCGCCAGAGCAACGCCTGTCGTGCGATTGCCGAGCCCTTGGTCGGCCAGTCGCCCGGCCCGCGCTGCGGCCAGCGCGCCAGCCACTCCGGCCAGACCGAACAGGCCAATCTGGGTATGTGACAGCGACAGCGGGGGCGCGCTTAGCGGCAGTACCATTGCGGTCCACAACACACTGAATGCGGCGAATATGAGCAGGGCAAAGGTGCCTCTAACGCGCAGCGTGTGTTCTGTCAGATACAACTGGAAGACCGAACGCAGTAACTGCCAGTAGCTGCCTTTGGCTGGCGGCGTTGTCGACGCCGGCATGGTTCGGTACAGCACCAACGCCATGCCAACCATCAAGGCTGCCGACATGAAGTAGACGCCTCGCCATCCGGCCAGGTCAGCCATCGCGCCAGAGACGAAGCGGGCGAGCAGAATGCCCAGCACTACGCCACTGGTCACCGTTCCGATGGCTTGGCCTCGCTGGTCCGGGCTCGCCAGTGTGGCAGCGTAGGCGACCACCACTTGAACCACGACGGCCATCAGACCGACCAGCACCATCGCGCCGAGCAGCATGCCCCAACCTTGGGCCAGTCCTACTGCGCACAAGGCTACGGCCGACATCAGCATCTGCGCCAGGATGAGTTTCTTGCGGTTCAGCAGATCGCCCAGAGGGACTATGAAAAGCAGCCCCACCGCGTATCCGGCCTGAGTAGCAGTGACCACCACTCCGATAGTGCTGGGCGGAACCGACAGGCTGGCGGCCATGGACTCAAGCAGCGGTTGTGCGAAATAGACATTGGCCACGGCCATAGCGCAGGTGATAGCGAAGAGAAGTGTCTGGTAATGGCTGAGGGTGGTGGCTGCACGCCCCTGAGGTAGCAGGGTAGTGGCTCCGCCTGCTGATTTTTCGGCTTCGAAGTCCATTTTCAAAGGTTTTTGGGGGTTCAGCGTCATCACTCCATCCTTGGAAGTATGTGGTTTTGAAAGAAAACCGGTGCGTTGATTTTTTAGCAAACCTGGTTCTAAAATACAACTAGATATTTCAAAGTATTTTCGTCTGACGTTAGAACTTTTTCATAAACAATCTGCCCCGGAAGGTTGGAGAGTCATGGCCAGACAAAAGCTACTGGCACAGAGCGAATGCCCTGTGGCCCGGACTCTCGAAGCTATCGGAGATCGCTGGGTGTTGATGATCATTCGCGACGCTTTCGATGACGTTCGCCGCTTCAGTGAATTCCAGAAGCGTCTCGGCCTTGCCAAAAACATCCTTACGGTCAAACTCAAAATGTTGGTCGAGTTGGGCGTATTCGAAGTCCAACCGGCGTCCGACGGCAGTGCCTACAAGGAGTATGTTTTAACCGAGATGGGGCGCTCCGTGTTTCCCATAGTGGTCAGCATGCGCCAGTGGGGTGAGCGCTTCCTCTACAGCAAGGGCGAGAGTTATTCGGTGCTGCTGGACAGCGACCTGTCGGAGCCGGTCGAGACCATCAGGGTCCGTTCCAGAGCGGGCAAGGTATTGACCCCTGCAGATTGCCACCGGCGCGTGGTTGAGCGCGATGCTTGATAGTCGCGGCTCTGCCGACAACTCAGGCTGGCATCCTGTTTCTTAAGGAAAGCGTCATGGGCATCGAAATCCTCTCTCTGCCGCCAGGACGGTCGCCCCCGGGTTCAGGCGACGCCTTGGGAGGCGGGTAATTCTCATTGGGTTTATCCGCTAGAGATCGTCGACACCGAACCCGATCATTGCGTGTTCGCATTCAAAAACAGGCTATGCACAGCAGATCGAGCGGTCTGGCTCGACGCTGTACGAGTAGAAATGGTGCTGCGCCAATACCCGGGACGTTTGACCGGCTCGGCCCCATCTCGAAAAAAAAATTTATGCGTGTTTGGGTCGATTTGGAGAAATAATCAGGACTTCTGCTTGGGGTAACTAATGTTACAAAGTGGAATCATTCGCCTCGACGATACGGTGAGCGTCGAGCCCATTCCTGCCAGCGGCTATGCTCCGTTCAATGTGGGCTAACGTGTTACAACCGCAGCCTCCTTGTAGCTTCTACACATTTAGCAACGTCTACCCCTGACGAGGCCCAATATGACCAGCCGCCTGAACCCCGACGACCAAAAGCATGTCGAAGAGTACCTGCAACTGTCCCAGCACCGAGTCGAGCGCCGGCCTTTCCGGCCGTGGATGCTCCTGGTGGTGGTGTTGGCAGTGACCATTGGTTTAGGCCTGTTGAGCCGACTTATCAGTTACCTGACGCTATGAGCAGCATCGCGCTCGCTCGGGTAATTGCACCGATTTCTTTTAGCCTTGCGAGATATCCCCATGACTCATCGTATTGTCATCGTTGGCGGCGGCGCCGGCGGTCTGGAGTTGGCTACCCGTCTGGGTAAGACTCTGGGCAAGCGCGGCACGGCCAGTGTGATGTTGGTCGACGCGAACCTGACCCACATCTGGAAACCGCTGTTGCACGAAGTGGCGGCCGGGTCGCTGAACTCTTCCGAAGACGAACTCAACTATGTTGCCCAGGCGAAATGGAACCACTTCGAGTTCCAGTTGGGGCGCATGAGCGGGCTTGATCGCGCGGCGAAAAAAATCCAGCTGGCCGCCACCTACGACGAAGCCGGCATTGAACTGGTCCCGGCGCGCGAAGTGGGTTACGACTCGCTGGTGATCGCGGTCGGCAGCACCACCAACGATTTCGGCACCCAGGGCGCGGCGCAACACTGCCTGTTCCTCGACACCCGCAAACAGGCCGAGCGTTTCCACCAGCAATTGCTCAACCACTACCTGCGCGCCCATGCCGGGCAAACCGACAAGGTCGAGCAGATCAGCGTCGCCATCGTCGGCGCCGGTGCCACCGGGGTTGAACTGGCCGCCGAATTGCACAACGCCGCGCATGAATTGGCCGCCTATGGTCTTGACCGGATCAAACCGGAAAACATGCACATCACCCTGATCGAAGCCGGGCCACGGGTGCTGCCGGCCCTGCCGGAACGTATCGGCGGGCCTGTGCATAAAACCCTGGAGAAACTCGGGGTCAACGTCATGACCAATGCCGCCGTCAGTGAAGTGACAGCCGACAGCCTGATTACCGCCGATGGCAAAGTCATCAACGCCAGCCTGAAAGTCTGGGCCGCCGGGATTCGCGCACCGGGTTTTCTCAAGGACATCGATGGCCTGGAGACCAACCGGATCAATCAGCTGCAAGTACTGCCGACCCTGCAAACCACCCGCGACGAGAACATCTTCGCCTTCGGTGACTGCGCGGCCTGCCCGCAACCGGGCACCGATCGCAATGTACCGCCGCGCGCCCAGGCTGCGCATCAGCAAGCTTCGTTGCTGGCCAAATCGCTGAAACTGCGGATCGAAGGCAAGCCTCTGCCTGCGTACAAATACACCGACTACGGCTCGCTGATCTCGCTGTCGCGTTTTTCGGCTGTGGGTAACTTGATGGGCAACCTCACCGGCAGCGTGATGCTTGAAGGCTGGCTGGCGCGGATGTTTTACGTGTCGCTGTATCGCATGCACCAGATGGCGCTGTATGGCGCGTTTCGTACGGCGATGTTGATGTTGGGGAGCAAGATCGGGCGCGGGACTGAGCCGCGGTTGAAGCTGCACTAACTCGGTCTAGTGTGGGAGCGGGCTTGCTCGCGAAGAGGGCGTGTCAGTCGACGTAAATGTTGCCTGACTCACCGCTTTCGCGAGCAAGCCCGCTCCCACATTTTGTTCTGCATCGACTCTTAGATCTGTGTCTCACTGTATCTCCCCCCGCCGTTTCACCCCTTCGCTTACAAACTCCCCCCTTGCGCGACACAGTAGCGATACACCACGCCCGCTAAATGGCCACACCCAAGCAAGGCTCCCCGCCAGCTACGGTTATCGCCGCACTTACGTGGCGTCCTTTATCGAACGGTTGTGTCGTGCAACCCAGGAGTATTGAAATGTCCCGTACCACCAAAAACACTATCGGTTTGCTCGGCGCTGTTTTGGCCGGTGGCATGATGTTGTCCGGCTCTGTGTTCGCCTCGCAACCTCTGACTCAGGGCTACCTGCTGGCCTCGGCCGAACAGGTTGTGAAAACCCCTGAAGGTAAATGTGGCGAAGGCAAGTGTGGCGATGCTTCGATGGCAAAAACCGACACGGATGGCGATGGCAAGGTCTCCCGTGCCGAATTCCAGAAAGTCGCGCCGAAGTCCAATTTCGACAAGATCGACACCAACCATGACGGCTTCATCGACGAGCAAGAGGCTTACGACAACGTGAAAGCCAACTTCGAAGCCAATGGCAAGAAAATGCCAAAAGGTTTGTTCGAGCACCTGAAAGACCAAGACGGCGCCTAAGTTTCCGAGAACCAAGCCGCGCTTTTCCGTCGAGAAGCGCGGCTTTCTTGTGTCTGGAACATTTAAAGCTGGAAGCGCCGCACCATGCCCTGCAAGGCATTGGCCAGCTGAGACAGCTCATGGCTGGACGCGCTGGTCTGATCCGCCCCGGCAGCAGATCGCACCGAAAGGTCACGAATATTCACAAGGTTACGGTCGACTTCACGTGCCACCTGCGCCTGTTCTTCGGCAGCGCTGGCGATCACCAGATTGCGCTCGTGGATCTGATGGACCGACGCGGTGATGGTCTGCAACGCTTCGCCCGCTCGCTCGGCCAGGGCCAATGTGCTGGCCGCACGGGTTGAGCTGGCCTGCATGGAATCCAGCGCCTGAGTTGAGCCGTTGCGCATGCCCTGAACCATTTGCTCGATTTCCTGAGTCGATTGCTGCGTGCGATACGCCAGCGCGCGGACTTCATCGGCAACCACTGCGAAACCGCGACCGCTTTCCCCGGCGCGCGCCGCTTCAATGGCAGCGTTGAGCGCCAGCAAGTTGGTTTGCTCGGCAATCGCACGAATCACATCCAGCACCTTGCCGATGTCCTGAGACTGGTTGGCCAGGGACTGCACCAATCCGCCCGTGATCTGCACATCGCTGGCCAGGGCGCCGATGGCGGTGACTGTTTCGCTGACCCGCTCCTGGCCCGCGTGCGCGGACTCACTGGATTGGCGCGTGGCATCGGAGGTAGACACCGCGTTGCGAGCGACCTCCTCCACCGCGGTGGTCATTTCAGTGACAGCCGTCGCCGCTTGTTCGATCTCGTTGTTCTGCTGTTGCAGGTTCTGCGTGCTGTCGAGCGTGACCGCATTCAACTCGTCAGCCGCTGTCGCCAATTGCGCCGCCGAGCCGCTGATACCTTGCAAGGTTTCACGCAGGTTGCGCTGCATGGTCGCCAACGCCTTGAGCAAGCGACTCACTTCATCGTTGCCATGGGTTTCGATAGGGCGAGTCAGGTCGCCTCGTGCCACGTTTTCCGCGGCATGCAATGCTTCGCTCAACGGTTTGACGATGCTGCGGGTCAGCAGCATGGCCAGGCCGACGGTGGCCAACGCCGCCAATGCGATGAACAGGCTGACGATCATCCGCGAAGTTTCGTAATGCGCTGCGGATTTCTGGCTCTCGGCGGCGACTTGTTTGGCGAACAGATCCGCCAGGTCTGTAAGCTGTTTGCCGGATCCATCGACCACGGTTTTCATGTCGATCAGCAGCAGTTTGGTCAGTTCGTCACGGCGACCCTGTTCGGCCAGGGAGAACGATTGAGCAATGCCGGAGCGATAAGCCGCGAAGGTGGTTTTGAACTGGTCATACAAGGCCTTGCCTTCTGCGGTGTTGACCAACTGATCATAAGCCGCAATCTTCTGGCTCAACTCTTTGTCGCGAGTGTCCATCTGGCCACGGTAGACAGGAATGTTCTTCGGATCCTGATCCAGGGCCATGCGCAGGGAAATGGTACGAATGCGCAGCATGATTTCGCGGATCTCGTCACCACCGCGAATGCTCGGCAGCCATTGTTTCTCCACCGCCACCTCGCTGTCGCGAATGCTCGACATCTGCCCCAGGGCAAAAATCCCGAGCAAAGCGACCAATACGGCTATCAGGGCGAACCCCAAGGCTGCCCGAGGAGCGATATTTAACTGACGAAGCACCATAACGAACGCCCTTTTCTTGTAGTGGCTTGGATAAGGGGCGTTGTTTCGGCAGTACCCCGTCGCCTCGTTATCGGCACGTTGTACGATGACTGAAGTGTTATTTCTCGAAGACAAAAAATCGAAGACAAAAAAAATCCCCGTATCTTTCGATACGAGGATTTTTAGTATGGTCGGGGTAAGGGGATTCGAACTCCTGACATCCTGCTCCCAAAGCAGGCGCGCTACCGGACTGCGCTATACCCCGGNTAATAAAAAGGCGACCTTTAAAAAGTCGCCTTCTTCGATCAGTGCTTTTGGCCTCTGATCTTAAGATCTGATCCCAGCGTTAACTGGTTTCAAAAATGGTGGGTCGTGTGGGATTCGAACCTACGACCAATTGGTTAAAAGCCAACTGCTCTACCAACTGAGCTAACGACCCAAAAATGGTCGGGGTAAGGGGATTCGAACTCCTGACATCCTGCTCCCAAAGCAGGCGCGCTACCGGACTGCGCTATACCCCGGCTTGAAATTGGCTCCGTGACCAGGACTCGAACCTGGGACCCANNNNATGATTAACAGTCATTTGCTCTACCGACTGAGCTATCACGGAACTACATATTTCAATTACTACTGATATTTCAATTTACAACTGTGAAGCTTGCTTCACCTCTTCGACCCGTTCGCATCGCTGCGTTCGTGTGTCTGAGGCGCGCTATTCTACAATCTTAAGCACCTCTGTCAACCCCCTAAATTGCTTTCAAGTTAATGATTTGCAACTTATTTCAGATTCCTGCTTGGGGAGCAGAAACCCTTCAGGGCGACTTACTGCGGGGCGCACTTTACAAGCCTTTTCCTTTCAGTTCAACAGCCTGGCGAAAAAAAGGCCTCGCAATGCGAGGCCTCCTCTCTTTTACTGCCGCCAGGGATCAGACGAAGACGATTTCGTCATTTTCCACGACACCCTTGGCGGTATCGCCCGGCATGAAACGACCGGACAGAATCAGCTGCGCCAGCGGGTTCTCGATCCAGCGCTGAATTGCTCGTTTGAGCGGCCGAGCGCCGTAAACCGGGTCGTAACCCACCGCGATCAGCTTATCCATGGCCTCAGGGCTGAGATCAAGCTTCAGCTCGCGCTCGGTCAGGCGACTGCGCAGGCGACCCAACTGGATCTCGGTAATGCCCGCGATCTGATCCCGAGCCAACGGCTCGAAGATCACCACTTCATCGACCCGGTTGATGAACTCCGGCCGGAAGTGCGTGGAAATCGCATCCATCACCGCCGCACGCTGCGCCTCACGATCACCGACCAGTTCCTGGATCTGCACCGAGCCCAGGTTGGAGGTCATGACAATCACGGTATTTTTGAAATCCACCGTGCGGCCATGACTGTCGGTCAGTCGGCCATCTTCCAGCACTTGCAGCAAGATGTTGAAAACGTCCGGGTGGGCCTTCTCGACCTCGTCCAGGAGGATCACCGAATAAGGCTTGCGACGCACTGCCTCGGTCAGGTAACCGCCCTCTTCATAGCCTACGTAGCCTGGTGGCGCGCCGATCAGGCGAGCCACGGAATGTTTTTCCATGAATTCGGACATGTCGATCCGCACCATCGCCTCTTCCGTATCAAAGAGGAACTCGGCCAGCGCCTTGCACAGCTCGGTTTTACCGACACCGGTAGGGCCGAGGAACATGAACGAGCCGCTCGGGCGATTAGGATCGGACAAACCGGCGCGGGACCGCCGCACGGCGTTGGAAACGGCAATCACCGCTTCGTCCTGGCCGATCACACGTTGGTGCAACAGGCTTTCCATCTTCATCAGCTTGTCGCGCTCGCCTTCGAGCATTTTCGACACCGGAATGCCGGTCCACTTGGACACGACTTCAGCGATCTCTTCTTCAGTCACCTTGCTGCGCAGCAACTGGTTTTCAGTTTTGCCGTGCTGGTCGACCATTTGCAGGCTGCGCTCCAGGTCCGGGATGATCCCGTACTGCAACTCGGCCATGCGGTTCAAGTCGCCTTTGCGGCGGGCAGCTTCCAGTTCCTGACGGGACTGTTCGATTTTCTGCTGGATCTGCGCAGAACCCTGAACTTCGGCTTTTTCCGCGTTCCAGATCTCCTCCAGGTCCGAGTATTCACGCTCGAGGCGAACAATTTCTTCCTGGAGTTTTTCCAGACGTTTTATCGCGGCTTCGTCGCTTTCTTTCTTCAGCGCCTGGGATTCCACCTTCAGCTGAATCAGACGACGTTCCAGACGATCGAGCACTTCGGGCTTGGAGTCGATCTCCATGCGGATGCGGCTGGCGGCTTCGTCGATCAGGTCGATGGCTTTGTCCGGCAGCTGACGGTCAGTGATGTAGCGATGACTGAGCTTGGCCGCAGCGATGATCGCACCGTCGGTGATCGCCACTTTGTGGTGAACCTCGTAACGCTCTTTCAGGCCACGCAGAATCGCGATGGTGTCTTCTTCGCTCGGCTCGTCCACCAGCACTTTCTGGAAGCGCCGTTCGAGGGCCGCATCCTTCTCTATATATTGGCGGTACTCGTTGAGCGTGGTCGCGCCGACGCAGTGCAACTCACCACGAGCCAGGGCGGGTTTGAGCATGTTGCCCGCGTCCATCGAGCCTTCGCCTTTACCGGCGCCGACCATGGTGTGCAGTTCGTCGATGAACAGAATGATCTGTCCTTCCTGCTTCGACAGTTCGTTGAGCAGGGATTTGAGGCGCTCTTCGAACTCGCCACGGTACTTGGCACCGGCAATCAGCGACCCCATGTCCAGGGACAGCAGACGCTTGCCTTTCAATCCATCCGGCACTTCGCCGTTGATGATGCGCTGGGCCAGGCCCTCGGCGATGGCAGTTTTACCCACGCCAGGCTCACCGATCAGCACCGGGTTGTTCTTGGTGCGGCGTTGCAGGACCTGAATGGTCCGGCGAATTTCGTCGTCACGGCCGATCACCGGATCGAGCTTGCCTTCTTCGGCACGCTTGGTCAGGTCGACGGTGTATTTATCCAGCGCCTGACGCGACTCTTCGTGGTTGGCGTCATTGACAGCCTCACCACCGCGCAGGTTGTTGATCGCGTTTTCCAGGGCTTTCTTGCTGACGCCCTGGCCGAGCAACAATTTGCCGAGCTTGCTGTTCTCGTCCATGGCGGCGAGCAACACCAGCTCGCTGGAGATGAACTGGTCACCCTTCTGCTGGGCCAGACGATCGGCCTGATTGAGCAGGCGCGCCAAATCCTGCGACATGTTGACGTCGCCGGTCGGGTTCTGGATTTTTGGTAGTTGGTCGAGCTCTTTGGTCAGCTCTTTACGCAGGCTGTTGACGTCAAAGCCAACCTGCATCAACAGGGGTTTGATCGAACCACCCTGCTGTTCAAGCATGGCTTGCATCAAGTGCGCCGGTTCAATGCCCGGATGATCGAGGCCGACGGCCAGGGATTGGGCGTCGGACAAGGCTAACTGCAACTTGCTGGTTAAACGGTCTATACGCATGGGTCACCTTCCTTTTGAGCAGGCCGGACCTATAAAACATCCTGAATGAAGAAACCTGCCAGATACCGTTATAGATGCGGTCGATTCTGGGAGTTTCAAGCGTCGTACAGTTGATGTAGATCAGAGAAGTTTAACGTTCGAGCCAGATAAGAGAGGCAAACCGACCAGTGCGTGGGCTGCGGCGGTAAGAAAAGAAGCGTGGATCGTTCACGGTGCAGAAACCGCCACCATAAACAGCGGTGACACCGCGAGCGGCCAGGCGCAAACGCGCCAGCTCGTAGATGTCAGCCATGAATTTGCCAGCATTGGCACTCGGCACAAAGGCTTTGGCGGCTTCGGGCAATTGCTCGACGAAGGTTTCGCGCACTTCAGGGCCGACTTCAAAGGCTTGCGGGCCTATGGCCGGGCCGAGCCAGACCAGCACTTCTTCTGGTGGCACGGCCAGCGTGTCTAGAGTCGCTTCCAGCACACCCGCCGCCAACCCGCGCCAACCGGCATGGGCCGCCGCGACGCGAGTGCCTGCACGGTCGCAAAACAATGCAGGCAGGCAATCCGCGGTCATCGCCGTACAGGCAATACCGGGCGTTGCCGTCCAGCTGGCATCGGCAGTGGCCGTAAGGCTTGGGTCTGCGTGGGCCACGGCAATGCCGTGAACCTGCTTTAACCAGGCCGGTTGAATAGAGAAATGATCGGTGAGGCGACGGCGGTTTTCGGCAACAGCTTCGGGGCTGTCATCGACGTGATCGCCGAGGTTGAGGCTGTCGAACGGCGCCAGACTGACGCCGCCCGCACGGGTGGTAACGCAGGCTTTCACCCCGGCAGGCGCAGGCCAGTCGGGTATCAGCCAGTCACTCATCCGATGAACGCCTCACGATCTTGCTTGAGCAGCGTCAGCAACCAGACGAAATCGTCCGGCAGTGGCGATTCCCAGCTCATGCGTTTACCGGTGGTCGGGTGATCCAGCTCCAGGAACCGCGCATGCAGCGCCTGACGCGGGAACGCCTTCAACGATTCGATCATGGTCACACTGGCTGCCGGCGGAATGCGGAAACGACCGCCGTAGGCAGGATCTCCGACCAACGGGAAGTTGATGTGAGCCATATGCACACGAATCTGGTGCGTACGACCGGTTTCCAGCTTCACCCGCACGTGAGTGTGGGAACGGAAACGCTCGAGCACGCGGTAATGACTGACGGCTTGCTTGCCACCTTCCATCACGGCCATGCGCTGGCGTTGCTGACCATGACGACCGATCGGCGCGTTGATCTTGCCGCCGGCAGTCACCACACCGATCACGATGCACTCGTAGATCCGGCTTACGCTGCGGCTCTGCAATTGCGTGACAAGCTGTGTTTGCGCCTGAATGGTCTTGGCCACCACCATCAGACCGGTGGTGTCCTTGTCCAGACGATGCACGATACCGGCGCGGGGTACATTGATGATGTCCGGCACGTGGTGCAGCAAGGCGTTGAGCAAGGTGCCATCAGCGTGACCGGCGGCAGGATGCACCACCAGACCCGCGGGTTTGTTGATCACCAGGATGTCGTCATCTTCATAGACGATGTCCAGCTCGATGTCTTGAGCGATCCATTCGCCCTGAGCTTCCTGCTCGGCAGTGAGTTCAAGAATGGCACCACCATGAACGATGTCTCGCGGGCGGATAACCGCCCCATCCACAGTCAGGCGGCCGTCTTTGATCCAGGCGGAAAGGCGCGAGCGCGAGTGCTCAGCGAATAATTGTGCGGCGACTTGATCGAGGCGTTGGCCGCCCAATTCGGACGGCACCTCTGCGCGAAGTTCAATTTTATCGGACATGCTCAGACTAGGCGTCGGCACAGCCTTTGGTTTCGGCTGCGCGCTTGTGGTTAAATACGGCGTCTTTTGCCCCGAGGCTATTCAACGGGGCGCTCATCATAACAGGACGGCCCCGCCCAAGACAGCGGCCGTCATAGGGACGCAAGCCGCCATGCAAGTGAAACACCTGCTGCTGATCGCCATCCTCGCATTGACCGCTGCTTGCTCATCGAAGGAAGTCGTAGACGAAAACCTGAGCGAAGTCGAGCTGTACCAGCAGGCTCAGCACGATCTGGACAACAATAGCTACACCGCCGCCACAGCCAAGCTGAAGGCGCTGGAGTCGCGTTATCCGTTCGGTCGCTACGCCGATCAGGCTCAACTCGAGCTCATCTACGCCAACTACAAGAACACCGAGCCTGAAGCTGCGAAGTCCGCCGCCGAGCGCTTCATTCGCCTGCACCCGCAGCACCCGAACGTGGATTACGCGTATTACCTCAAGGGTCTGACTTCTTTCGACCAGGACGTCGGCTTGTTGTCGCGCTTCCTGCCGTTGGACATGACCAAGCGTGACCCGGGCGCCGCTCGCGACTCCTACAACGAGTTCGCCCAGCTGACCAGCCGCTTTCCCAACAGCCGCTACTCGCCGGACGCCAAGCAGCGCATGATCTACCTGCGCAACCTGCTGGCGGCCTACGAGATTCACGTTGCCAACTACTACCTGACGCGTCAGGCCTATGTCGCCGCCGCGAACCGTGGTCGCTACGTGGTGGAAAACTTCCAGGAAACCCCTTCGGTCGGTGACGGCCTGGCGGTGATGACAGAGGCCTACCAGCGTCTGCACCTGGACGAACTCGCCAACACCAGCCTCGAAACCCTGAAACTCAACTACCCGAAACACCCAAGCCTGGTGGACGGTCAGTTTGTGCCATCGGTGGCCGAAGCCGACAACCGGTCGTGGTTGAGCAAGGCGACCCTGGGCTTGATCGAATCCCGTCCACCGCTGCCGCCGGGCGAAACCCGCGCCAACCAGGACGTGCAGAAGCAATTCCAGGACGCCAAGGACGCGATTCCGAACGATCTCAAGCCTAAAGATGAAAATGGCGACGTGATCGAAGAAGAGCAACACGAGTCCGAAGCCAATAACAGCGACCGCTCGTGGTTCAGCTACATGACCTTCGGCGTGTTTGACTGACACATCGGGTTGTACAAAAAGGAGCCTTTCGAGGCTCCTTTTTTATGGGCTCGATTATTACGCTGTGCGCTGGTCATGTCCTTGGCTAAACTGGCTCATCAATCGTCGAATAGCAGCTCATCATGCTTCGTTTACTGTTCTGGATCGCCCTGATTGCCGCTGCGGTATGGTTCTGGCGCAAGTTCAAGGGCCAGGCTTCCGTGCCCAAGTCCCCTGCCGAGCTGGAAGCGGCGCCCATGGTCCGCTGCGCCCATTGCGGCGTACACCTGCCACGCGACCGCGCGCTGAGCCTTCAACAACAGTGGTATTGCAGCCAGGCTCATCTTGAGCAAGGCCCGGGCTCCAGTGATCGCTGAGACCTCCAGTCCCGGCAGCAAACAGGCCCAGCGACTGCTGCGCCTCTATCACCTTTACCGCTTGAGCATCGGCATCACCCTGGTGCTGTTGATCTCCAGCAACATGGACAACCAGCTGCTGACGTTCAGCAACGACGACATGCTGCGCAGTGGCAGCTGGTTTTACCTGGTGCTGAATATCCTGCTGGTGGTATTCCTCGGGAACACTCGGCGCCCGGCGCAACTGTTCAGCCTGGCGCTGACCGACGTCCTGCTGCTGTGCGGTCTGTTCTACGCCGCCGGCGGTGTGGCCAGCGCCATCGGCAACTTGCTGATCGTATCGGTAGCCATCAGTAACACCTTGTTGCGAGGGCGCATCGGCCTGCTGATTGCCGCGGTTGGCGCGCTCGGCATCGTCGGGCTGAGCTTCCTCCTGAGTTTCAGCCATCCCGCCACCCCCAACGATTACCTGCAAGTCAGCACGCTCGGCGCCTTGTGTTTTGCTGCGGCATTGCTGGTGCAAGGGCTGATCCGACGCCTGGAGGTCAGCGAAACCCTCGCCGAACAACGGGCCAGCGAAGTCGTCGGCCTCGAAGCCCTCAACGCACTGATCCTGCAACGCATGCGTACCGGCATCCTGGTACTCGACGACAAGCGGCGGGTTCAACTGGCCAACCACAGCGCCTTGAACCTGTTGGGCAGGGAAAATCTTGCAGGCCAACTGATCGACGACTACTTACCCGGCCTGGTCGAACGCCTGCAACTGTGGCTCAACAATCCGACGCTACGCCCCCAGAGCCTGAAAGTCGCCAGTAGTGGTCTGGAGCTGCAACCGAGCTTCATTGCCCTGGACCAAAGTCCACACCACCAGACCCTGGTCTTTCTCGAAGACCTCGCGCAAATCGCTCAACAAGCCCAGCAATTGAAACTCGCCGCCCTCGGTCGCCTGACCGCCGGTATCGCGCATGAAATCCGCAATCCACTGGGCGCCGTTAGTCATGCCGCGCAGCTATTGCAAGAATCAGAGGAACTGAACCGCGCGGATCGACGTCTGACACAGATTATTCAAGACCACTCTCAGCGAATGAATCGGGTAATCGAAAACGTCCTGCAACTGTCCCGCCACCAGCAAACCGTAGCGCAACGGCTTGATCTGAAGCCGTGGCTGGAGCAATACGTCAACGAAACCCGCGAGGGGGCTGCCGAGCATCAGCAGATTCATCTGCGCATCGGCTCAGGAGACTTCAAAACCCTGATGGACCCAGACCAACTGACCCAGATTCTCGACAATCTGTTGCGTAACGCCTGGCGCCATAGCGCCTTGAATCACGACCTGGCACAGGTCTGGCTCGAGTTGTTTGTTGACCCGGACAGCCAGCTGCCGGTCCTCGAGATCCTGGACGATGGCCCCGGCGTGGCACCGGAGCATCACGTGCACTTGTTCGAACCGTTCTTCACCACCAGCCCCCAAGGCACCGGCCTGGGGCTTTATCTGTCCCGTGAGCTGTGCGAAAGCAACCAGGCCCGCCTAGACTTCAAACCACGCCAAGGCGGCGGCTGCTTTCGCATCACTTTTGCTCACGGACGGAAACAAAGTTGAACATGAGCCCACGGCAAAAAGTCCTGATCGTCGACGACGAACCGGATATCCGCGAACTCCTGGAAATCACCCTGGGCCGGATGAAACTCGACACCTTCAGTGCCCGCAACCTCGGCGAAGCCCAGGCCCTGCTCTCGCGAGAGACCTTCGACCTGTGCCTCACCGACATGCGCTTGCCGGACGGCACCGGCCTTGAGCTGGTGCAACACATCCAGCAACGCCACCCAAACGTACCCGTGGCAATGATCACCGCTTATGGCAGCCTGGAAACGGCGATCAACGCCCTCAAGGCCGGCGCCTTCGACTTCCTGACCAAACCGGTGGACCTCACTCGCCTGCGGGAACTGGTCAGCAGCGCGCTTCGGTTGCCTGCGCCGGGCGGCACCGGCGTCGCCATCGATCGCCGGCTGCTGGGCGATTCACCGCCCATGCGCGCCTTGCGCAAACACATCGACAAACTAGCCCGCAGCCAAGCGCCGGTGTACATCAGCGGCGAATCCGGCAGCGGCAAGGAGTTGGTCGCGCGACTGATCCATGAACAAGGGCCGCGCGCCAGCCAACCGTTTATCCCGGTCAATTGCGGGGCGATTCCGTCAGAATTGATGGAGAGCGAATTTTTCGGGCATCGCAAAGGCAGCTTCAGCGGTGCCATCGAAGACAAACCCGGACTGTTCCAGGCGGCCCATAGCGGTACCCTGTTCCTCGACGAAGTGGCTGATTTGCCGCTGGCGATGCAGGTCAAGCTGCTACGGGCGATACAGGAAAAAGCCGTTCGCGGTGTCGGGGAACAGCAGGAAACCGTGGTCGATGTGCGTATTCTTTGCGCCACCCACAAAGACCTCGACGCCGAAGTCGCCGCCGAACGTTTTCGCCAGGATTTGTACTACCGGTTGAACGTGATCGAACTAAGGGTGCCGCCCTTGCGCGAACGCCGGGACGACATCGAATCCCTCGCCAGCCACGTGCTCAAACGTTTGGCCATCAACACTGGCCAACCCGCCGCAAAACTCCACCCCCAAGCCCTCGACGCGCTGAAAAGCTATCGCTTCCCCGGCAATGTGCGGGAACTGGAGAACGTGCTCGAACGGGCTCATACGTTGTGCGAAAACAAGCAAATCGAAGCCAGCGACCTGCGACTGGCCGAAGGCAACTGCAACCCCGAAGGCGGTGTGCCGGACCTGACGCAGATCGACAACCTGGAAGACTACCTGGAAAACGTCGAACGCAACCTTATCCTCCAGGCCCTGGAAGAAACCCGCTGGAACCGCACGGCGGCGGCTCAGCGGTTGAATCTATCATTCCGGTCGATGCGTTACAGGCTCAAGAAACTTGGATTGGATTGAGGGACCCATCGTCGGAACGCCGCCCGGAGCAAGCTCGCTCCCACAGGGTTCAGTGGTGTGCACATAATCTACACACCTCAGATCAACTGTGGGAGCGAGCTTGCTCCGGGCGGCGTTCCGACGATGGCGATCGGGCAAGCAATCAATATCTAACGGTTAAATACGTCCAGCCGGTGCATACGGCGCCGGATCAATGATCGGCTCACGCCCCAGCATCACATCCGCAAACAACTGACATGACGCTGGCGCCAGTACCAAGCCATTACGGTAATGCCCGCAATTAAGCCAAAGCCCTTCGAACCCTGGCACCCGACCGATGTAGGGAATGCCTTCCGGCGAGCCCGGTCGCAACCCGGCCCAGTGCCCCACGACCTCGGCATCCGCCAGTGCAGGAATCAACTCCACCGCCGATGCCTTCAGGCTCTCCAGGGCAGATTCGGTCGGCGTCTTGTCGAAGCCTTGATGCTCCAGCGTACTGCCAATCAGAATGTGCCCATCGCGCCGAGGAATCGCATAACGCCCCTTGGCCAGAACCATGCTCGGCAGGAAATCCGCTGCGCATTTGTAGAGAATCATCTGCCCTTTCACCGGTTCGACCGGCAGGTTCAGGCCCAGGCTCTTGAGTAAATCACCGCTCCAGGCGCCCGCAGTCAGAACCACCTGATCGCCATGAATCGCGCCCGCCGAGGTCTGCACCCCGACCACCGTAGCGCCTTCACGGATAAACCCGCTGACTTCACACTGCTCATGAATCGTTACGTTCGGCAGCGCCAGCAACGCAGCCTTGAGGGACTTCACCAGCCGCGGATTACGCACATTGGCCACATCGGCCATGTAGATCGCCCGGGCGAAACCGCTCCCCAACACCGGCACCGCGTCGTGAGCCGCCGAGATATCCACAGCCCGCAACGGACGGTTTTCACGCTCGGCCCAGGCCAGCGCCTCGGCCTCGTCATCCAGGTCCAGCCAGTACAGCCCGGTGGTATGCACCTCGGGATCGACACCGGTGGCGGCAAACAGTCGCTCACCCAGCTGTGGATAAAAATCCTGGGACCAATGCGCCAACGCGGTGACCGCCGGGCTGTAGCGCCACGGGTAGAGCGGCGAGACGATGCCGCCGCCGGCCCAGGACGACTCCTGACCGACGTTCGAGCGATCCAGCAGCACAACGCTTTGCACTTCGGACGCGAGATTGAACGCTGTCAGCAGGCCAATTACCCCGCCGCCGACAATCACCACTTGCTGTTGCCTGGTCATGTTCTGATCCAACCGTTAAATAGACAGAGGGCACAAAAGGCGCCCGAAAAAGGAACTCAGCGCCCCCAGCAATCTTTGGCAACCAACCCGGCCGTGGCGTTGACCATGCTTCTGACGCCAGTGTTGGTGATGGTGAAATCACCGCACTTGTCAGTTTCCATGGCTTTGCCAGCCTTGCGAACTGCCGTCAGCAGGAAGGTCTGATCAGTCAGGGTCTGGGTAATGGTGTAAAAGTCATTGCCAGCACTCAGGCCAGCAACGCCGGTGTAGACATTGCTCTTCGAATAAAAACGCTCGAGGATCTGTGCCTGCTCGGAGAGCAGCCCGGCCACCTCCGTTCGACGGCCTTTTTTTACGTACTCGGTGAGGCTCGGGTAGCCAATGGTGATAACGATCCCGATGATCGCTATCACGATCATGATTTCGATCAGGGTAAAACCTCGGTTGGATCTGCGCATGCCTCAACTCTCACTTACTGAATTTGTCGCCACATGATGCGACGGTTACCGCCACCGCCGGGTTTCTCCACCAGGGAGCTGATGCCACCGCTGGAGTCGTTCACAATCTTGCCGGCCGCATTGTTGACGATCGCGTTCAGTGTCGGAATACCACCGGTGAAAATCACCCCGCTGGATATCGAATCCTTGCTGTCGACCAGCCCATCGCCATTGCTGTCGAGCACTGCGTAATTGAGCATCTTACCGCTGAATGCATCCAGTTCGACCAGTTTGCCGGTACCGAAACTGGCGCACGGGTCGGTGGTGTCCACGCTGGCCGTGGTGAATACGATCCGGCCGGCCACCAGACTGGCCTGATTGATCACCCGCTCACCGGTTAGCACGTTGTTGTACACCAGCGGCAGGTACCAGCCTTTTTTCGCCGGATAGGTCACGTCGTTCTGGCTGGTGGTGATGAATTGCCCACTGCTACCCGAGAACACGCCAGTCACCGACTGCGCCTGCAAGCTGGACGTTGTGATTTGCCCTGAGCCACCTTCCGCATCCCACACGGCATAGAACGCCTGAAGGTCTTTGTTGGTCTTGTCGGCCGTCTCGTTGAATTTACCGGTGCCGAAAAACACTTCCTTCCCTCCCAACGAATTATCCGCCAGCAATGGTTGCGCGGTAATCGGCTGGGTGATGCCACCGGCGGTGGTGAACAGCGGTTTTCGGGAAAACGCCAGATCCCACGACTCCGGGGCGGTGGCGCTCAAATCAAACTTCCACAGCCTCCCCTTCAAATCGCCGCCATAAGCGGCCTGTACCACATTCTGCGAGTTGACCCGAAGTTTTACCGACGACAGGCCGTTGGTCGTCTCCGCGCCGTCCACCACGATTTTCTTGATCAGCGTGCCGTCGCGAATGTCGACCACGTACAACGCTGCCACCCCGGAGTTGCTGCCATAACCGTTGGAGATGAATGCCGCCCATCGACCGTCGGACAAGCGTGCCACTTCCGGTCGTGCGTAGGCATAACCCAGATCATTGAAAACGTTCGCCGTATTTGCTGTGGCCGGAGCGCTGATCTCCCACAACGCCTTCGTTACATTACCGGCCGATGCGTCGAACAGTTGCAGCGCATAGAAGGTTCGCCCCCCCGCCCCTGTCCCGCCCAACGCAAGGGTTTTCCAGGCATTGTTGAGTTGGGCATCGAACACACCCACCTGGCCGTCCACCAGAAACTTGTGGCTCACCCCGTTTATGTAAGTCGGGTCGGCGATGTAGCGCAGTGACGGCAACACACTGGACGGCATAAAAGCGTAACGCCGTGTGCCGTTTGACGTGTTGATGACGTTTACAAAGCCATCGTTGGCGTTCACCACGAGGTTGGCGTTCATGCTTGCCGCTTTGGTTGCCAGATAGGTGCTGTAAGTGGTGTCGCCTGACAGATCGGACGCGGTTTTATCCGTGGGCGATGCCAGGGCCAACGGCGAATTGATGATGTCGCCAAGCAGCACGCTGCGCACCTTCAGGCCGGCCTTATTGGTGCCCTTGCTCCACTCCACCAGATCGCTGCCAGTGATGCCGGTGGGCAAACCCTGGTTGAGGGAAGTTTGCTGGGCTGACGTAAAACTGGCGTAGGCCAGCGTCACGGCCGCATTGGTCAGGGTGTTCCAGGATTGATAGGTCGGCGCCGTGGCACCGGGCACGATGGCGGTATCAGTGGTCCATAACACCGAGGCGGTGTTGACCGCGCCAGCGGAGGTAAATCCGTAGGACTTGATCGTGCCGCGCCAATCCTTGGGATCGTAACTGGTCTGGAAATAACTCGAACCGCTGGCCAGAATGGTACCGCTGGCAACGCCCCCCCCGCCGGAGCCGCCCTTGGAGGTGATGTCGCTCAGCGCCGACGACAGTGCACTGTTGAGTCCTGCACTGTCGGTCGCCTGGTAATACTTGCCCTGCCCGTAAGTCGCCGCGTCCGACAACATCTGGTTCGCGATGGCGAACCCCACGGTGTAGGTGTTCATGTTCTGTTTGGGAAAATCCACTGCGTCCCAGTTTTTGCCCGCAGCATCAGTGCCGGTCGTGCGCATGTCGATGTCGAAGGCGAACTTGGCGATGTCATCTAGGTACAGGGTGTCGCCCTCATCGTCGCCGGAGAGGTTGGCGCCATCGTTATTGCTGACACCGTCCCAGTTCGGTAACTGGCTGCCACCCAGCGGATCGCCGGTGGGAAAGGTTCGGTCGTAGGTCGGCAGACCATCGGTAATCACCACCCCGTAATTTTTCTGGCAGCGGTACTGAATCGGACTGGTATAGGTGGTGGGCGTCGAATTGTTGTATGGCGCCATGCCACGGAAATAGCGGGTGATTTCGTAATAGGCTTCTGCCAGCGGTGTATTGGCTTCCGCGCTCAGTTCATTGGTCGCGTCGATCAGTGCGTTGTAGTTGGTATTGGCCTGAGCCTGGGTCACTGCGCCGCTGACCGCCGACATATCACTGACCGAACGGGCAATATAACCGCCGTCATTCTTGTGGTTGCCGACCGCCAGATTGAACGTCGACAGGCCGATGCGCAGATCGCGGTTGCCGGCCACCAACATCGTGGAAACGTTGCGCGCCACGTTCATCCGGTAATCATTGGGGATCGAGCCATCAGTGAAATCCCGATCTGATTTGTTGGCCAGACTGATCAGAAAGGACAAGTAATTTGCCGTATACCGCGTGTCCTCCCCCCCTACCGGATCGGGAAGCTTCAGACAGAGTGAATCCAGACCGAGGAAACTGTTGTTATAAAAACCGTACCATCCTTTCGAACAGGTTCCCCGAGTCAAACTCGACAAGGAAATATTGCTATCGGTCATGTCAAGTTCCCGCCCTCTCAAGCAAGAACCATTCGAGAGGCAAATAGTCACCGGAGTGCTCGCGATTGTCGGGTCGAAGCCTGCCGCCCAGATAATGTTGTTCATACTCCCCGAGTCATCGAGTAACAGCATCACATTGGGGGTCACGGCGGCGGCGTTCAACAGCGGCGAATCCGAGGGCGTGAAGGCGTAAGTCGGCGCTGCCAGATAAAGGCTCAACACCGCGCCGCAGAACAACTGCAACAACCGATGGCGCCAACCTGTGCGCGCCTCAATATTTCGCATAGATACTCTCCACCACACTGCGCGAATTGCCCGCGATGCCCACGGCGGTCACCCGGTACAGCGTTGTCGAGGTATTGCTCGGCACATTCACGGCGGTCAGGGTGGTGCCGATGTTCTGCACCCCGTAAAAACCGCTGCCGGAGGCGATCCAGGTCACCCCCGAAGTGGAATTGAAACCGGCACCGGTGATTGTCGACGACTCGGCCGGTGGCGCGCATTGGGTAGTGCCGCTGCAGACCGGCAATGAAAAGGTATCCAGTTGCACCGCGCTTTCACCCACGCGCAACGCCGATTCAGCGCCCTGGAACGACTGATTTCGCAAGGTCACACTGGCGGCCATTTTTTCCTGCAGGGTGGCGTTTTGCATCGATGAAAGGCCGATCAGTGTCAGCAACAGAAGAAACACCAGGCTGACCAGCAACGCCATGCCCCGCTGGGCGTGAGGGGTCACGGGAGAAATACTCATCGGCCCTCCCCTCATGGCAAGCGGTTGCGCAGAGCGGCAACCACGTTGAAGGTTTGATTGTGTACCCGGTTGTTCGGGTCTGTGAGGGTCAATGTCAGGCGAACACTGCGAATGCGCGCCGAATCAGAGGGGTTGCTGCTGTAACTGGAGGCGGCCACATCAGTAGCGGAACTGGCGAGGCCGAAGCTCACGTTGAAGGCACTGACGTTGTTCACCAGCACCGCCTGAGCCGGCGTGCCGGTGCCGACACCCATCAGCAGTTGATTGTTGCTGAAGCTGTAGATCAAGCGCCGGATCGGAAACGCCAGCTCTCCCGACCCCGGAACCCGGACGCCGGTGTAGGCCGTTGCATTGTTCCGACAATCGGAAACCACGGTCCAGGTCGGTACCCCGCCACTGCCGCCGACATCCGCTGTCACCAGGGTCAGTTTGAGGTTGGCGTTATCCCAACTGATGGGCGTTGTCTGGATGGCATTGAAGTCACCCGCCGAGCTTGAATCGGTGACCGCCCCCAGACATCCGAACATGCCGACCATGCGGATTTCTTGAATCATCTTGCTCAGCACGAAACGCGCATCTTCCTGCATGGCGCCAGCGGTGTTCTGGCTGACATAGGTGTTCTTGGCCGCGATGAAAATCTGCGCCACGCCCAGGACCACGACCAAACTCAATGCCAGGGCGATCAGTAACTCGATCAGGCCGAAACCTCTGTTGGTCTGATTCATGGCGTCGACACCGGATCGACGGTGGCACGACTGGTCAGGACGAAACTGCGCCGCGAATTGGCGATGTTCGCAGCCCGCGAGTCATCCCAGGTGATAGTGATGGTGTACACCCGCTGATTGAGCGTAACGCTTCCGGTGGCAGTGGCGCCGCCGAAATCGACAATGTTGGTGGTGAAGTCGTATAGGTCCTGTTCCCGGGCGACGCTCAGGTTGCCTGAGGTCGGTGGCGTGACGGTGTAGTCGGCACCGGAGTTGGCGCGAATGCGGTCCATCATGTCGTAGGCGATAAAACTCGCCTGGCTGGTCATCCGCGCGCTGTCCGTGTACTTCAGCGCATTGAGCTGAATCGCCGCCGCCCCCAACAACCCAACACCCAGAATCAACAACGCGACCAAGACTTCGATCAGCGTCATGCCCTCCTGTGCACGCTTGCTCCATCCCCTCATCCGCAATTTCCACCCAATAGAATACGTCCGTTCAAACACACATTCAGCGTTCTGCTTTGCGTCCCCAGTACATAACTGATCACTACCGCCGTGGACGGTGCCGACAACCCGCCCAGATTGTTGAAATCAATGGCGGTCACTCCTGAGGGTAGCGTCAGAGTCGCTCCGCTGCTCATCGCTGGAACAACCCGCAATACATTGGCCGGATTGCCAATACCTTCATAGACCGCCAGGTCCCCGGTCCAGACACTGCCACCCGCCGTCGGACGAACCCGGGTGGTGATCCCCCGATCGATCGCCTCGAGCCGGGCGAAATTCAGACCCCGTTGCAGATCGCCGATTTCGGTGTCGGCCTTGGTGATTTGCACCGATCGGGTAAACGCCGGTACGGCCAGAGTGATCAGGACCAGAAACACCGCGAGCGCGATCAGCAACTCGATCAGCGTGAAACCTTTTGTACGATGATCCATCGGTGCCCTCCGTTGCCGTCGGCTATACCTGCTTCTACACGCTAGAGCATTCGACCGACAGGTGTTCGGTTGTTTTGCCATTACTCGCGCAGGGACCGCGCGGGCCGCAGCACTCCAGGGAGGGAGATGACATGCATCAGCGAGGTTTCAGCCTGATCGAACTGCTCATGGGACTGACAATTGTCGGGATTGTTCTGCTATTGGTCAGTCCGGCATTTGCAGCACTGACTGAATCGAACCATCGCGAGCAGGTGGCAGAGTCGCTTATCAGCGGTATACGCAACGCCAGAACCGTTGCCATCACACGCAACCAGAGTGTCGTGATTCACGCCATCAACAGCGACTGGAGTCAGGGCTGGCGGATCATTCTGGATATCAGTGGCAAAGGGGCGGAGGACAACAGCAATCCGCTGCTGGTTGAGCGCGCGAGTGGCACTCGGGTGCCGATTGTCGGCAATTGGCCGGTCAGGCGATACATACGCTTCAACAGTATTGGCGAGCCACAGATGCCCGGACGGGCCTTTCAAGCGGGGACACTGCACATTTGCGCAGCTCGCGAACCGGTCACTCAGCTCCAGGTGGTGCTGGCCGCGACCGGCCGCGTCAGCCTGCGCAGCCATAAGGCTGAGCAGGCGCTGTGCCCAGGGGGCAAAAGCGTTAAAGCAGGGAGCGGACGCGCAACTCTTTAGGCATGGAGAAGGTGATGTTCTCCTCGCGACCGGCCAGCTCATCGGCGCCGGTAGCGCCCCACGCCTGCAACTGCTGGATCACGCCACGCACCAGGACTTCCGGTGCGGAGGCGCCAGCGGTGATGCCGATTCGCTCGACACCGTCGAACCAGCTCTTTTGCAGGTCTTCGGCACCGTCGATCAGGTAGGCAGGGGTGGCCATGCGCTCGGCCAGTTCACGCAAGCGATTGGAGTTGGAGCTGTTCGGGCTGCCGACCACCAAGACCACGTCGCATTCGTCGGCGAGTTGCTTGACCGCGTCCTGACGGTTTTGCGTGGCATAGCAGATATCGTCCTTGCGCGGGCCACCGATCGCCGGGAAGCGTGTACGCAGTGCGTCGATGACGCGGCTGGTATCGTCCATGGACAGGGTGGTCTGGGTCACGAACGCCAGTTTTTCAGGGTTGTTCACCTGCAAGGCGGCGACGTCTTTCTCGTCTTCGACCAGATAGATCGCGCCACCATTGCTGCCATCGTACTGGCCCATGGTGCCTTCGACTTCCGGATGACCGGCGTGGCCGATGAGTATGCATTCACGGCCGTCGCGGCTGTAGCGTGCAACTTCGATGTGTACCTTGGTCACCAGAGGACAGGTGGCGTCGAACACCTTCAGGCCACGACCGGCGGCTTCGGTACGCACGGCCTGGGAAACGCCGTGGGCACTGAAGATCACGATGACGTCGTCCGGCACCTGATCCAGTTCTTCGACGAAGATCGCCCCGCGAGCACGCAGGTCTTCGACGACGAATTTGTTGTGGACCACTTCGTGGCGCACGTAGATCGGCGGCCCGAAGACTTCCAGGGCGCGGTTGACGATTTCGATCGCCCGGTCCACACCGGCGCAGAAGCCACGGGGGTTGGCTAGTTTGATTTGCATGCGGTGCCTCGTGTCTTGCGCGCAAGAAATAGTAATGCCTGCCTGTTGATCGAACACAAGGTCCGAGAACAGTGAAATCTATGTGGGAGCGAGCTTGCTCGCGATGGCGGAGTATCAGTCGACATCAATGTTGAATGTCAGGTCCTCATCGCGAGCAAGCTCGCTCCAACATTTTGACCGTTTCCGGTCAGTTACAACGATTTGACGTTGATGATCTCGACGTCAAAGGTCAATGTCTTGCCGGCCAACGGGTGGTTGAAGTCGATGGTCACTTGCTCGTCATCGAATGCCTTCACCACGCCGGGCAACTCAGTATTGGCCGCATCGTTGAAGATCACCAGCAAGCCAGGCGACAGTTCCATGTCCTTGAACTGAGAGCGCGGGATGATCTGTACGTTCTGCGGGTTGGGTTGGCCAAAAGCGTTTTCCGGCTGAATCGTCAGCGTACGCTTGTCGCCAGCCTTGAAGCCGAACAGCGCTGCTTCGAACCCTGGTAACAGGTTGCCGTCACCGACCTTGAAGGTCGCCGGGGCTTTGTCGAAGGTGCTGTCGACGGTGTCGCCGTTCTCCAGGCGCAGTGCAAAGTGCAAGGTGACTTCCGTGTTCTGGCGGATGCGTTGCTCAGCCAATACCTGTTCAGTCATGAACGGCTTCTCCGGTTTTTTTGCTTTTGAACATGTCCAGCGCAAGCATTACGGCACCGACAGTGATTGCACTGTCGGCAAAGTTGAACGCCGGGAAATACCAGCGGTTCTGCCAATGCACCAGAATGAAATCGATCACATGGCCCAAGGCAATGCGGTCATACAGATTCCCCAGCGCGCCACCCAGCACCAGCGCCAAAGCAACGGCCAGCCAGGTTTCGTTGCGTCCCAGACGCTTGAGCCACACCACCAGCACCGCACTGACCACGACCGCGATCAGGGCAAACAGCCAGCGCTGCCAGCCGGAGCTGTCGGCCAGGAAGCTGAACGCTGCGCCCGTGTTGTAGGCCAAGGTCCAGCTGAACAAATCGGGGATCACCACGATTTGCTGGAACATCTCGAGCTTGCCTTCGAAGTAGAACTTGCTGGCCTGGTCGATGACCAGGACCAGCAAACTCAACCAGAGCCAGCTCAGCCGTCCGAAACGGCCAGCCGCATTAGGCATAGTGACGAACCTCGCCAGCGCCGCTGATGTTATCGACGCAACGACCGCAGATTTCCGGATGCTCCGGGTTCACGCCGACGTCTTCACGGCAGTGCCAGCAACGGGCGCACTTGGCGTGGCTCGACTTGAGCACTTGCAGTTTCAAACCGGTGACTTCGGTGACCACGGCATCGGCCGGCGCCTGAACGAATGGTGCAACAGTAGCAGTCGAGGTGATCAATACGAAGCGCAGTTCGTTGCTCAGCTTGGCCAGGTCGGCGCTCAGCGCCTCTTCGGCGAACAGCGTCACTTCGGCTTGCAGGTTGCCACCGACGGCCTTGGCTGCGCGCTGGATTTCCATTTCCTTGTTGACCGCGACCTTCACCGCCATGATCCGCTCCCAGTAGGCGCGGTCCAGTTCGACGTTTTCCGGCAGCTCGGTCAGGCCTTCGTACCATGTGTTGAGCATTACCGATTCGTTACGCTCGCCCGGCAGGTATTCCCACAGTTCGTCAGCGGTGAATGCCAGGATCGGCGCGATCCAGCGCACCAGCGCTTCGGAGATGTGGTACAGCGCGGTTTGCGCCGAACGGCGGGCCTTGCTGTTGGCGCCAGTGGTGTACTGACGGTCCTTGATGATGTCGAGGTAGAAACCGCCCAACTCCTGCACGCAGAAGTTGTGGATCTTGGAATAGACATTCCAGAAGCGGTATTCACCGTAGTGCTCTTGCAGCTCACGTTGCAGCAGCAGGGTGCGGTCCACGGCCCAACGGTCCAGCGCCAGCATTTCTTCGGCCGGCAGGATGTCGGTGGCCGGGTTGAAGCCGGTCAGGTTGGAGAGCAGGAAGCGCGCGGTGTTACGGATACGCCGGTAAGCGTCCGCACTGCGTTGCAGGATCTGCTCGGAAACCGCCATTTCACCCGAGTAATCGGTGGAAGCAACCCACAGACGCATGATGTCGGCGCCCAGGGTGTCGTTGACCTTTTGCGGCGCGATCACGTTGCCCAAAGATTTGGACATCTTGCGACCGGACTCATCGACGGTGAAGCCGTGGGTCAGCAGCTCGCGGTACGGCGCGTGGTTGTCGATGGCGCAACCGGTCAGCAACGACGAGTGGAACCAGCCACGGTGTTGGTCCGAACCTTCCAGGTACAGGTCGGCACGTGGACCGGTTTCGTGGCCCATCGGGTGCGAACCGCGCAGAACGTGCCAGTGCGTGGTGCCCGAATCGAACCAGACATCGAGGGTGTCGCTGATCTTGTCGTATTGCGGCGCTTCGTCACCGAGCAACTCGGCCGCGTCCATCTTGAACCAGGCCTCGATGCCTTCGACTTCGACGCGCTTGGCGACTTCTTCCATCAATTCGGCTGTGCGCGGGTGCAGCTCGCCGCTTTCCTTGTTCAGGAAGAACGGGATCGGCACGCCCCAGTTGCGCTGACGGGAGATGCACCAGTCCGGACGGTTGGCGATCATCGAGTGCAGGCGCGCCTGGCCCCAGGCCGGGACGAACTTGGTGTCTTCGATGGCTTTGATCGCCCGCTTGCGCAGGGTTTCGCCGGTCACAGGTTCTTTGTCCATGCCGATGAACCATTGCGCGGTGGCACGGTAGATCAGCGGGGTTTTGTGACGCCAGCAATGCATGTAGCTGTGTTCGATGATGCTGGTGTGCAGCAGCGCACCGACTTCGGTCAACTTGTCGACGATGGCCGGGTTGGCCTTCCAGATGAACTGGCCGCCAAAGAACTCCAGCGACGGTACGTAAACGCCGTTGCTTTGTACCGGATTGATGATGTGATCGTTGACCATGCCGTACTTCTTGCAGGTCACGAAGTCGTCCACGCCATAGGCTGGCGAGGAGTGAACCACACCCGTGCCAGCGCCCAGTTCAACGTACTCGGCCAGGTAAACCGGCGACAGACGGTCGTAGAACGGGTGACGGAAGTTGATCAGTTCCAGCTCTTTACCGGTGGTGGTCGCAACGACCGAGCCTTCCAGGCTGTAACGGGCCAGGCACGACTCGACCAGCTCTTCAGCCAGCACCAGCAGTTTGTCGCCGACGTCGACCAGGGAGTAGTTGAATTCAGGGTGAACGTTCAACGCCTGGTTGGCCGGGATGGTCCACGGGGTGGTGGTCCAGATCACGATCGAAGCGGGTTTGCCCAGCGACGGCAGACCGAAAGCGGCAGCCAGCTTGGCTTCGTCGGCAATCGGGAACGCGACGTCGATGGTCGAAGACTTTTTGTTCTCGTATTCGACTTCCGCTTCAGCCAGGGCCGAACCGCAGTCGAAGCACCAGTTCACAGGCTTCAGGCCCTTGAACACGAAACCGCCCTTGACGATTTCAGCCAGGGCGCGGATTTCACCGGCCTCGTTTTTGAAATCCATGGTCTTGTACGGGTTGGCAAAGTCGCCCAACACGCCCAGACGGATGAATTCGGACTTCTGGCCTTCGATCTGCTCGGTGGCGTAGGCACGGCACAGTTCGCGGGTTTTGTCCGCGCCCAGGTTTTTACCGTGGGTCACTTCGACTTTGTGCTCGATCGGCAGACCGTGGCAGTCCCAGCCCGGAACATAAGGCGCGTCGAAACCCGACAGGGTTTTCGAGCGGATGATCATGTCCTTGAGAATCTTGTTCAGCGCATGACCGATGTGAATCGTGCCGTTGGCGTACGGAGGACCGTCGTGAAGTACGAACTTCGGACGATCCTTGCCAATCTCGCGCAACTTACCGTACAGGCCAATGCTGTCCCAGCGCTGCAGAATCTGCGGTTCGCGCTGAGGCAGGCCGGCCTTCATTGGGAAGGCGGTGTCCGGAAGGTTTAGCGTGGCTTTATAGTCGGTCATTTAAGGCTCTTCATTAGCGATTGGCGCTAGGTGCGACAGGGCACGGGCGGCGGCAACATCCGCATTGATCGCCGTCTTAAGCGCCTCCAGAGAGGCGAAACGCTGCTCTTCACGCAGCTTGTGGTGGAAAACCACCGTCAAACGCCGGTCATACAGATCGCCGGCAAAATCTAAAAGATGCACTTCGAGGTGGGCTTTGCCATCACCTTGAACGGTTGGCCGCACGCCAATGTTGGCGACGCCTGGCCAGGTCTTGCCGTCGATGTCGACGTTGACCAGGTAAACCCCGGTCAGCGGCACGCGACGACGCTTGAGTTGTATGTTGGCCGTGGGCGTACCCAACTGGCGCGCCAGCTTCTGGCCATGCAGGACCCGCCCGGCAATCCGGAACGGACGACCGAGCAGTCGCTCGGCCAGGGCAAAATCGGCAGCGGCCAGGGCATTGCGGACCTGGGTGCTGCTGACACGAATACCGTCCAGCTCCACAGTCTGCGCCGCTTCCACGGTAAAACCCTGAAGGACGCCAGCCTGTTGCAGGAAATCGAAATCCCCTACCCGGTCACAGCCGAAACGGAAGTCGTCACCGACCTCAAGATGTTGTACACCGAGGCCGTCCACCAGAATGGTGTCGACGAATTCGGCGGCGCTGAGCTTGCTCAGGCGCTGGTTGAAGGCCAGGCACAGGACCCGGTCGACACCTTCCTCGGCCAGCAGCTGCAGTTTGTCCCGCAGCCGGGCCAGACGGGCCGGCGCCGTGTCCGGGGCGAAGAACTCTCGCGGCTGCGGCTCAAAAATCACCACGCAGCTGGGCACGCCCAACTCGAGCGCACGCTCACGGAGCCTCGCCAGGATAGCCTGGTGGCCACGGTGAACACCGTCAAAGTTGCCAATAGTGGCGACACAGCCCCGATGCTGGGGGCGCAAGTTGTGGAGGCCTCGAACCAGCTGCATAACGCGCTTCTTGCTCATAAAGTGGTCGATTATAACCACACCCGGCGGCCGACGACAGGCAACACCGTAACCCAAAGTGATCGAGCCGACAAAACCGTCGACTCGCCCGTGTTTATCGAGGTCGTGACCTCAGCTCAGCGTTTTGCGATTGAAGTCTCGCAAACGGAAGCCCATCAACAGCAACATGCCGAAATAAGCGACCACTCCGGCAACGACCAATGAGCCCAGACGCAGGAACCGCTCCAGCATATGCCCTTGATCCCAGGCTGGCATGAAATGCATTCCGACCAGTAACACAGCAGACATCACCAACACCGCAATCACTAGCTTGAAGCCGAATTTCGCCCAACCCGGTTGCGGCTCATACATCTGCTGCTTGCGCAGCTGATAGAACAGCAGGCCGGCGTTAATGCACGCGCCGATGCTGATGGCCAGCGCGAGACCGGCGTGGGCCAGCGGGCCGATCAACACCAGGTTGAACAACTGGGTAACGATCAGGGTGAAAATTGCGATTTTGACCGGCGTGCGGATGTTTTGTTGCGCATAAAAGCCCGGCGCCAGCACTTTGATCACGATAATCCCAAGCAAACCGACCGAATAAGCGATCAGCGCCCGCTGGGTCATGGAGGCGTCAAACGCGCTGAACTGACCGTACTGGAATAAAGAAACCGTCAGCGGCTCGGCGAGAATCCCCAGCGCCAGGGAGCACGGCAACACCAGCATGAAGCACAGGCGCAGACCCCAGTCGAGGATTCGCGAGTATTCCTGGCGATCCTTGCTGGCGTAGGTCTTGGCCAGGGTCGGCAGAAGAATCGTACCCAGCGCCACACCCAGCACACCGGACGGTAATTCCATCAAACGGTCGGCGTAGTACATCCATGACACGGAACCGGCGACCAGGAACGAGGCGAAAATGGTATTGATGATCAGCGAAATCTGGCTCACGGACACACCGAGAATCGCCGGCAACATTTGTTTCATGACCCGCCAGACGCCGCTGTCACGCAGGTTCAGTCGTGGCAACACCAGCAGGCCGATCTTTTTCAGGTGCGGCAGCTGATAGAGCAATTGCGCCAGACCACCCACCAGTACTGCCCAACCCAGCGCCATGACCGGCGGATCGAAGTACGGCGTCAGGAACACCGAAAAGATGATCATGCTGACGTTGAGCAGGGTCGGCACGAAGGCCGGCACCGAAAAGCGGTTATAGGTATTGAGGATCGCCCCGGCCAATGAAGACAGGGAGATCAGCAATATATAAGGAAAGGTCACGCGCAACAGACTGGCCGTCAGCTCGAATTTTTCCGGCGTATCGGTGAAACCCGGCGCGGTCGCCCAGATGACCCACGGCGCAGCGATCATGCCCAAAGCGGTGACCAACGCCAGTACCAGCGTCAGCAGGCCCGAGACGTAGGCAATGAAGGTTCGCGTCGCCTCCTCGCCCTTCTGGCTTTTATATTCAGCAAGAATTGGCACGAATGCTTGGGAAAAAGCCCCCTCGGCGAAGATCCGCCGCAGCAGATTGGGCAGTTTGAAGGCGATAAAGAAGGCGTCAGTCGCCATCCCGGCTCCAAATGTGCGCGCAATGAGAGTGTCACGAACGAACCCCAGAATCCGGGAAAGCATCGTGATAGAGCTGACGGCGGCCAACGATTTGAGCAGATTCATTGAAAGAGTTTGTGCCTGTCGATAAACAGCAGGCGAACAAAGCGCCTACTTATGCGATACTCCGCGCCGCAGCAGCACAGAGCCAAAGCTCGCGAGTTTACAGGTCAAGCGCCGGAAATAAATATCCCGCCTCTTTATACCTACCACTTAGCGGAACGTCTCAACCGCCCTTGACAAGACATCAACTCATCGGCATGATTCGCGGCCTATTTTGTTTGCTATTTCCTAAAAAGTCTTTCGAGGAGCTCGACGGTGGCCAACACACCTTCCGCCAAAAAACGTGCAAAACAGGCTGAGAAGCGTCGCAGCCACAACGCCAGCCTGCGTTCCATGGTTCGTACCTACATCAAGAATGTAGTTAAGGCCATCGACGCAAAAGACGCTGAAAAAGCTCAAGCTGCTTACGTTCTGGCCGTGCCAGTTATCGACCGTATGGCCGATAAAGGCATCATCCACAAGAACAAGGCTGCTCGTCATAAGAGCCGCCTGAACGGTCACGTCAAGGCTCTGAACCTTGCTGTTGCCGCATAAGCGATAAGCTTGTTAAAAAACCGACCTCAGGGTCGGTTTTTTATTGCCTGCGATTTGGCCGCTATAACGCAAAAAAAATGTGGGAGCGGCGGTGCGACGATTCGACTTGCTCGCGAAGAGGCCATAACATTCAACATCATCGTTGACTGTTACACCGCCTTCGCGAGCAAGTAGAATCGTCGCACCGCCGCTCCCACATTTCGATTTGCGTCAGATTACTGGGCGCTCGCCCACGGCAGGATAGGGATGGCGGTGACCGCATTCTGCGGACTACCCTCGATCACACGATCG
The DNA here is from genome assembly GCF_004402115.1 of Pseudomonas sp. F01002. NCBI lineage: Bacteria > Pseudomonadati > Pseudomonadota > Gammaproteobacteria > Pseudomonadales > Pseudomonadaceae > Pseudomonas > Pseudomonas sp. F01002. The sequence goes on from NZ_SOPU01000032.1 coordinate 93,238, forward strand.
CTATAGACCAGATACACCAGCGTATTGCGCTTCTTGTCGAGGAATCGCACCACCTGCATGGTCTTGAACACCAGCGAAGTGCGCTCCTTGAACACCTCGTCACCATCCTTCAACTCGCCCTTGAAGCTGATCGGCCCGACCTGACGACAAGCGATAGACGCTTCCGCGCGATCTTCAGCCAACCCCAAACCACCCTTCACGCCACCCGTCTTGGCTCGCGAGAGGTAGCAGGTCACGCCCTCAACCTTTGGATCATCAAACGCCTCAACGACGATGCGGTCGTTCGGGCCGACAAACTTGAACACCGTCGACACCTGACCAATCTCCTCGGCCGAGGCCAGCAGCGGCATCGCCAACAGCAGACCCAACAATCCTTTTGCCACGCGCATTCAGGTATTCCTTCAGACCAGGATCAGGTTATCGCGGTGAACCAGTTCCGGCTCCGCCATGTAACCCAACAGACCGACAATCGCCTCAGACGACTGACCGATGATTTTTTGTGCTTCCAGCGCGCTGTAGTTGGCCAGGCCCCGGGCGATTTCACGACCGTCCGGCGCCACGCAAACCACCATCTCGCCACGACGGAAGCTGCCCTGGACCAGTTTGACCCCCACAGGCAGCAAACTTTTGTTGCCTTTGGACAGCGCCGTCACCGCACCGGCATCCAGCACGAGCGTGCCGCGGGTTTGCAGATGCCCGGCCAGCCATTGCTTGCGCGCCGCCAACAGGCCGCGCTCAGGCGACAGCAAGGTGCCGATGCGCTCGCCCGCCTTGAGGCGATCCAGCACGCGTTCAATACGCCCGCCAACGATGATCGTATGCGCACCGGAACGAGCCGCCAGCCGCGCAGCACGCAATTTGGTCTGCATGCCGCCACGACCCAGCGCACCACCGGTACCGCCCGCCACCGCATCCAGCGCCGGATCATCAGCGCGCGCCTCATAAATCAGATTAGCGTTGGGATTGTTGCGTGGATCGGCGTCGAACATGCCATCGCGATCTGTGAGAATCACCAACAAATCAGCCTCGACCAGGTTGGCCACCAGCGCCGCGAGCGTGTCGTTGTCGCCGAAACGTATTTCATCAGTAACCACGGTGTCGTTCTCGTTGATCACCGGAATTACCTTCAGCTCAACCAGCGCGCGCAAGGTGCTGCGGGCATTCAGGTAGCGCTTGCGGTCGGACAAGTCGTCGTGGGTCAGGAGAATCTGCGCGGTATGCCGGCCATGCTCGGCAAAGCTCGACTCCCAGGCTTGCACCAACCCCATCTGACCGATGGCGGCAGCGGCCTGCAACTCGTGCATCGCACTGGGTCGTACGGTCCAGCCCAAGCGACTCATGCCAGCCGCCACCGCCCCGGAGGACACCAGCACCAGCTCGACGCCAGCCTCATGCAAAGCCACCATCTGCTCGACCCAAACACTCATTGCCGCGCGATCCAGGCCCTTACCGTCCGCCGTCAGCAAAGCGCTGCCGATCTTCACGACCCAACGCTGCGCACCTGTCACCTTGCTCCGCATCATCTTCAACCTTAGCTTGAGGACAGCGCGACCCAGCGCCGTCCGTAACGTTATTCGTGACTACCGATTTCCAGATACTAAAACGCCGCTCGATTGAGCGGCGCTTAAGTTTACTGCAACGAATCAGTCACGCACGTAAATGATTTCCGGACCGTCTTCGTCATCCACATCTTCTTCGTCCCAATCATCGTCACCGATGTCGTGGACCGACTTCACGCCGCTACGGCGCAGGGCACGCTGGTCATCCAGGGCCTGCAGCTGAGCACGGGCTTCGTCTTCGATGCGCTGATCGAGTTCGGCCAATTCTTCTTTGTAAACCGGGTCGTTAGCCAGGCGATCGGCACGATCTTCCATGTAACGCATGATGTCGTGGCAAAGACGCTCGGTGCCCAGCTTGGAGATGGCCGAGATCACGTAGACCGGACCGGTCCATTCCAGGCGATCAACGATCTCCTTGACGCGAGCATCGTGCTCTTCTTCGAGGATCTGGTCGCACTTGTTCAGCACCAACCAACGATCACGCTCAGCCAGGGACGGGCTGAACTTGGTCAGCTCGCTGACGATCACTTCCGCAGCATCCGGGGCGCTGGCGTCATCGAGCGGCGCCATGTCCACGAGGTGCAGCAGCAAACGCGTACGCGACAAGTGCTTGAGGAAGCGAATCCCCAGGCCTGCGCCATCGGAAGCACCTTCGATCAGACCCGGAATGTCCGCAACCACGAAGCTTTTCCAGCGATCAACACTGACCACACCCAGGTTCGGCACCAGCGTGGTGAACGGGTAGTCGGCGACTTTCGGCTTGGCGGCCGACACCGAACGAATGAAGGTACTTTTGCCAGCGTTCGGCAAGCCCAGCAGACCGACGTCAGCCAATACCTTCATTTCCAGCTTCAGATCACGCGCCTCACCCGGCTTGCCCGGAGTGGTCTGACGCGGAGCACGGTTGGTACTGGATTTGAAACGAGTGTTACCCAGACCATGCCAGCCGCCGTGAGCCACCAGCAGTTTCTGGCCAGCCTTGGTCAGGTCGCCGATCACTTCCTGAGTAGCGGAGTCGATAACGGTCGTACCGACCGGAACACGCAGCACCAGCTCCTCACCTTTCTTGCCGGTGCAGTCAGTGCTGCCGCCGTTGGAACCACGCTCGGCATCAAAGTGCCGGGTGTAACGGTAGTCCACCAGGGTGTTGAGGTTTTCGTCGGCGATCATGTAGACCGAGCCGCCATCACCACCGTCACCGCCGTTCGGGCCGCCGTTTTCAATGAATTTTTCGCGACGGAAGCTCATGCAACCGTTGCCGCCGTCGCCGGCCTTTACTCGAATCGATACTTCATCAACAAACTTCATAACAAAACGCCTCTCGTCATACGGACGAGCCGAAAAACACTAAGACATAAGACTCTTGCAAAAATGAGCGCAGCGACCTCAATCAACGACCGCAAATCCAGCGCTGGAGCCCATCACAAACAGCTTTGCAAGAGACTCACCCCACAAACGAAAAAGCCCCGTCGCGAGACAGGGCTTTTCCAGCAACTACGTAATTATGCCGCGACGACTTCAGTCTTCGGGACAATGCTCACGTAACGGCGGTTGAAAGCGCCTTTTACTTCAAACTTGATCACGCCGTCGATTTTAGCGAACAGAGTGTGATCTTTACCCATGCCAACACCGTAACCGGCGTGGAATTGGGTGCCGCGCTGACGCACGATGATGTTGCCCGGAATGATAACCTGGCCGCCATACATCTTCACGCCAAGGCGTTTGGCTTCTGAGTCGCGACCGTTACGGGTACTACCACCAGCTTTTTTGTGTGCCATGAGTCAATTCTCCTAGTGAGGAATTAGGCTGAAATTAAGCCTGAATACCGGTGATTTTGATCTCGGTGTACCACTGGCGGTGGCCCATACGCTTCATGTGGTGCTTACGACGACGGAACTTGATGATGCGGACTTTATCGTGACGACCTTGGGAGATCACTTCAGCCACAACGGTAGCGCCAGCAACAACTGGAGCGCCGATGTTCACGTCATCGCCATTGGCGACCAACAGAACGCGATCAAAAGTAACGGATTCGCCGGTAGCGATTTCCAGTTTTTCGATCTTCAGGTATTCACCTGGGGCGACCTTGTATTGCTTGCCACCAGTAACAATTACTGCGTACGACATGGTATTTCTCCGATAATCCTGCTCACCCAGCTCTTTATAAGAAGAGGTATTGGCTGGCATGGCTGCATTGGGCTGGAAGGCCTGTTTGCAATTGCGTAAGGCAGGTGCTGCCCAGGAAGTTCAGGGTGCGCGATTGTACGCAAGCTGCCGGGGCGATGCAAGAGGCCGTCCATCGTACCTTGACACCCGCCGACGTGGGTCCTAGCATGCCGCGCAACCCTTCTGGAGCAACTGTCGCTGATGCAACCCCAAGCTTTCTACCGCGCGGTGGCGGACGATTTTCGCGCCGTCGACGGCATCATCAAGAAGCAGCTGACTTCCCGAGTGCCGCTGGTATCGAAAATCGGCGATTACATTACCTCGGCTGGCGGTAAACGCCTGCGCCCTCTATTGGTTTTGCTGTGTGGCAAGGCTCTGGGTCGCGAAGGCGATGACCTGCGCCTGCTGGCCGCGACCATCGAGTTCCTGCACACCGCGACCCTGCTGCATGACGACGTGGTCGACATGTCCGGCATGCGCCGTGGCCGCTCGACCGCCAACGCCATGTGGGGCAACGCGCCAAGCGTGCTGGTGGGCGACTTCCTGTATTCGCGGTCCTTCGAAATGATGGTCGAACTGGGCTCCATGCCGGTGATGAAAATCCTTTCGCAAGCCACGCGCATCATCGCCGAAGGCGAAGTGTTGCAGCTGTCCAAGGTCCGTGACGCCAGCACCACCGAAGAAACCTACATGGAAGTCATCCGCGGCAAGACCGCGATGCTCTTCGAAGCGTCGACCCACAGTGCTGCAGCGCTCTGCGAAGCGACATCGGAACAGACAGAAGCCCTGCGTACGTTTGGTGATCACCTGGGTGTGGCTTTCCAACTGGTCGACGACTTGCTGGACTACAAAGGCGACGCCGAAACCCTGGGCAAGAACGTCGGTGACGATCTGGCTGAAGGCAAACCGACCCTGCCGCTGATCTACACCATGCGCGAAGGCACGCCGGAGCAGGCTGCACTGGTGCGCAAGGCAATCCAGAAAGGCGGCATCGAAGACCTGGAAAGCATCCGCGAAGCCGTGGAAGCCTCAGGTTCGCTGGATTACACCGCGCAACTGGCCCGTGACTACGTGGCCCGTGCGATCAAGTGCCTCGACGCGCTGCCTGCCAGCGAATACCGCGATGCTCTGGTCGAGTTGAGCGAATTTGCGGTCGCCCGCACGCACTGATATTCAAAGCAAGATCAAAAGATCGCAGCCTTCGGCAGCTCCTACAGGAGTACACAAAACACTGTAGGAGTTGCCGAAGGCTGCGATCTTTTGCTGTGCGCCCCTCCTCCGATAAAACCCTATACAATGTGCGACTTTTAGCGCCCCCCAATCCAAGGAGCTTTAGTGAGCACGTTGCCACCCTGCCCAAAATGCAATTCCGAGTACACCTACGAAGACGGCGCCCAACTGATCTGCCCTGAGTGCGCCCACGAGTGGTCCGCCAGCGGCGAAGCCGAAGCAGTGTCCGATGACACCGTGAAAAAGGATTCGGTCGGCAACGTCCTGCAGGACGGCGACACCATCACTGTGATCAAGGACCTCAAGGTCAAAGGCACCTCGCTAGTGGTCAAGGTCGGCACCAAGGTCAAGAATATCCGCCTGTGCGATGGTGATCACGACATCGACTGCAAGATCGACGGCATCGGCCCTATGAAGCTCAAATCCGAGTTCGTCAGAAAAGTCTGAGCCTGCTGTATTCCATCCCGCGTCCTGCGTGGGATGGTGCTTCACCCTCCCCCGCTTCGCCCAACAAACCCTCGCAATAGCCAAACGCCAGCCGTTTTGACCTACGCAACCTTTACCCTTAAAAAAACACAAACCGCCAATAGGTCCTTGCTATTTGATGAATAAGAATTATTCTCATTGAAACCAATCATTGGAGATGAGACCCATGACTTATTTGATCGATGCCTGGCTGGACCGCCCACACCCTTACCTCAGGATCCTGCATCGGGAAACCGGGGAAGTCTGTGCAGTGCTTGAAGAAGAAGCCTTGAACGAGCTGCAGGATCAGGGGGATCTGGACGTCAATGGCTTGAGCTCCAGCGAGCCGGTGGTGCTCAAGGAACTGGTGCGCAATCTGTTTCTGTTCTGCTATGCCCGGGCGTTGCGCCCGACAAGCGAACTGCACCACAAGCTTGAAATATGAAGATCGTCGCAAAAAACTGTGGGAGCGAGCTCGCGATGACTGACTAGCATTCAACATCTCTGTCGACTGTTATGCCGCTATCGCGAGCAAGCTCGCTCCCACATTGGGATTACAGAACGTCGAGCAGTTCGACGTCGAATACCAGTACGCTGTGCGGCGGAATGCTGCCAACGCCTTGAGCGCCGTAAGCCAGTTCGCTCGGCACGTACAGACGCCATTTGCTGCCGGCGTTCATCAGTTGCAGGGCTTCGGTCCAGCCAGCGATCACGCCGCCAACCGGGAATTCTGCAGGCTGACCACGATCGTAGGAGCTGTCGAACACAGTGCCGTCGATCAGAGTGCCATGGTAGTGAGTGCGCACTTGATCTTCACGGGTTGGCTTGGCGCCTTCACCTTGAGTCAGCACTTCGAATTGCAGGCCGGAAGCCAGGGTGGTGATGCCGTCACGCTTGGCGTTTTCAGCCAGGAATGCCAGGCCTTCGCCAGCAGCGGCTTCAGCTTTGGCAGCTGCTTCAGCTTGCATGATTTCGCGAATGACCTTGAAGCTCGCGGACATTTCTTCCTGACCCACACGGCTTTCCTTGCCGGCGAAAGCGTCGGTCAGGCCTGCCAGGATCGCGTCCAGGCTAACGCCCGGTGGCGGGTTGTCGCGCAGTTGATCGCCCAGCTGACGGCCAATACCGTAGCTGACGCGGGTTTCGTCGGTGGACAGATTTACTTCGGACATGACACTGCTCCGCTGTGCGGACGGCCCTGGAACTAGCCGTGCGTGCACAGCGCGTCCCGGAGCGCCCGGAACCAAAAGGGCCAGCAGACTAGCACAGATGTCATTGCGTTGATGAGAGCCGTCAGTGCTGCCACGCAATCGGTACCTTCAGGCTTCCCTCGGAGCTAGCACCGAGTCCACACATCTCGTCATGAACCGAAACGTGCACAAGGTTGAACGGCAAGCTGGGAAAGGCATGAAGTACTTCGCGGGCATGCTCGACCGAACGCAGGTGAAACATCTGGCCGTGGGCATCACTCAATGGATACGCCGCGCCATGCATCCGCGCTTCCAACAGGTAGATCCCGCCTTCCATCGAGATCAGGTTGAGTTCATCAACCTTCCCGGCGATGGCATAAGCATTCAACTCTTTCAGGTCCATAAACGCACCTCACGCAGTGGCGAGCCAAGATCCTTACAGGCATAGGCCTCGGCGCATCAAAGTACAAGCCACAAACGACACCGCCCGTCTGTTTCGCAACAGACGGGCGGTTTGGTATAGCAATAAAAAGCGATCAGTGCTTGGTCAGCTTATCCAGATAACCCATGGCAAACGCCGAAATCACGAAGGTCATGTGGATGATCACGTACCACTTCAAATGCTCGGGATCGACGTTCTTGGCGTCCATGAAAATCCGCAGCAGGTGGATGGACGAAATGGCCACTATGGAAGCGGCCACCTTCATCTTCAATGAAGAGGAATCCATGGTGCCCAGCCAGTTGAGCTTTTCCTTGTCGTCGTCGATGTCCAGTTGGGAAACGAAGTTCTCGTAACCGGAAATCATCACCATCACCAGCAAACCGCCTACCAGCGCCATGTCGATCAGCGAGAGCAGCACCAGAATCAGATCCGACTCGGCCATCGAGAACACGTTAGGGATGACGTGGAAGACTTCCTGGAAGAATTTCAGCGCCAGGGCCAACAGCCCGAGGGACAGACCGAAGTAGATCGGCGCCAGCAGCCAGCGGCTGGCGTACATTGCATTTTCGATAAAGCGTTCCATTAAATCTCACACAAGGCCTGGAAATGGCCGCGAGTATACCAGCCACCTGTCTATACCCAGAAGCAGCCAGAAACCGTTGGGAAATCCGCAACCTGCGCGTGTGTGACAAGGTTTTTCTGCTAGTGTCCAAAGCATTGACAGCTCAGCGACATCGGACAGGAAGACGGGAAATGGATGTGCGATTGCCTTTAACGAGCGCCGGAATTTGCCTGGCTTTGCTGATGAGCGCCTGCTCACCCAGCGATGAGAAGCGCCAGGTCAGCCTCGAGGAAAAAACTGCGCAGTTCGAGAAGTCTCTGGATGCGATTCAGGACCCAAAACTCAAGGAAGCCGTGGCTGAACTCGGCGGCTCACTGTTGTTGCTCGAGCGTGCGCAACTCAAGCTCGACAGCAAACCGGTGGAAACAGAATATGGCGAAGACGCCCTCGCCGTCCTCAAGCACTATCCGACGCCCCAAGCCTTGGTCGACACCTACATCAACGGCCTGTTCGTGCTGCACAAAGATTCCAGTTCCGACTACCTGACCGATCTGCAACCGGTGTTCCCCTTCAACTTCAACGTTCCGGTCGCGTTTCTCTTTCCCCATAGTCTTGAATGGCAATCGGTGACTTTGAGCAACAAACGCGTCATCCCGTTTCAGCCGGAATGGTCAGAAACCGATCCGGGCATTCAGCTCAGTCCGTCGAGCTCCAACCTGACCAACCCCGATGATTTGACGGTGACCTACCCCTTCATCGACGGCCTGGACGTGGACAAAAAGAACCAGCCACAACCGGTGAGTCTGCAAGGCAAGGTGGAAGTCATCGCGCCGCGCCGGCTCTACAGTTTCGACCTGACGAAAAAGGACGTTGGCCAGACTCGCACCAACGACAACCTCAGCGTCAACCTGCTGAACCTTGCAAACAACTACGCCGAAATCGAATTCAACAACAGCGCGCCACTGGCCCCCGAGGTCAGCGAAACACCGCTGAACCCGCTGATCGTCCAGGCCAAGGACAGCAGCGGGCAATTTCTCTCGCGCTCAGGCTCGATCAACGAAACCGCCGCACAAATAGCCTTCTATCAAAAGCAACTGGCGAAAATGCAACAGCAGAAAGCCTGGAGCGAGAGCTTCGAGAAACAGATCGATGAAGAGCAGCGCGCCTTTGAGAAGCAACAGAGCCACCATTATTCCAAGGTGTACTTCAACGGGCCGATCGAAACGCTTGAGGTCAGCGTACTGGACTATTCAACCGCCACGGTGACCCGCAAGGACCTGAAACTGCCGGTACTTCGCTTCGACCCACACACCACGCAAAAGACCATCCAGCCACTGACGCTACCAGTGGTGGTGTACGACGACCAGGCCACGATCTGGCTCAAGGGCGCCACACTTGGCGAGGAACAACTGAAAAAAAGCATCCGCATCAGCCAGTCGGTCGAAGACCCCAGCGCCGCGCGCATCGAGTTCGATCACCCCAAAAGCTTCAATGATGAGCTGCTCGGCACCTCCTTCACCCCCGGCGAAAGCCCGGTCAGCTTCTTTACCGAGGACGGTAACGGCAAGCGCGATGAGCCGATCGAATTGCCGCCAGAGGCTTACCAGGTCGATCCCCTGCGCGGCACCATCACCTACGACTTGAACCTGTTTCCAGAAACCCCGGCTTACGCGGTGGGCTCCATGCCTCTGTTTCTCGCCATCGTCGAAAAGAAAACCATCGACGCCCACCAGTTGCCCAAAGGGCTGGTGCTCAAGGGCAATGCGCTGGTGGTTGATCTAAAGCAGTTTCCCGCCCAGGACTGGCGTTTCTTCGCCAAGGACGACAGCGGCAATTATCTGAAGGAGATTCTTTCGGTCAGCCACGATGCGAGCGCAGAAGGCCCGGCATTATTGGGGGTGCATTATTTCTACGGGCAGCCTGCCCGTCTGGAAACCTATCAACGAACCGATCTCTCCACCGTGCAATATGGCTTCGAGGTCAAACTCGACAAGGCGGACACGTCCAACCTTGCTCAATAGCCTGTTCAGTGCTCGGGCCGAAACTCGAAACCTCCAGGGTTACGGCAGCGGCCACCATTGATTTCCCGCAGCTGAGCTTGCAGGTGCAGGCACCAGATTTGCGGATCATCGGCCAGCTCATAGCCGTGCAGGGTGAGACTTTCAACAATGGTGTCGAGGATCGACTCAGCCACAAAGGGGCCATGAAACGGGCCCTGGGCTTTGATGGCAGAAGGTTGTTCACCTTCCATTCCGGCGGCGAAGAGTAAGGTCCACATGCCCGTATCCCCCGCCAATGGGCGGATGGCACACTCGATACGGGTCACAAGGCCCAGGCATTGACGGGTGAGGCAGAGGTTGCGCGACATGGCGGCGACCCTCGGTAGATCCGGTATTCAGCCCCCACGGGAGGACTGTCTCGATCCAGTGATTACTGTCGATATCCTTGACCTGAGAATAGAGGAAAAGTCTGACTAGCACGTCAAGTGAGACCGAAAGGCGCCGAATGGTCATTGTGTGAATATTGACGCCAGACTGATGGCACTTTTCATGATTCACCCAAGTCAAAAGTGGGAGCGAGCTTGCTCGCGATAGCGCACTGTCAGCCAACAGAGATGTTGAATGTCAGTGCCTCATCGTCGGAACGCCGCCCGGAGCGAGCTTGCTCCCACAGGGGATTGAGGTGACCTCAGGTTTGTATCAAGCCGGTTTGGCCTCAACCAGTGCTTCCTGCGCAGCTTCTTTCTCGGCTTCCTTGAGGTCTTCTTCGCTGATCATTTCTGCGATGACCCGCAAGCGTTCCACCACTCGCGCGTTAACACTGCCTTCAGGGAACTGGCCATCGGCGTCCGGCGCACCGGCCGGCTCGCCGACCAACAGGCTCAAGGCTTCATCAGCCTGGCGCACGGCGTAGACGTGGAACTGCCCCGCGCGCACCGCCGTCAGCACTTTTTCGTCGAGCATCAGCGTGGCAACGTTGGCGTGGGGAATGATTGCTCCCTGTTCACCGGTCAACCCGCGGGCTTCGCAGAGCCGGAAGAAGCCTTCGATCTTCTCGTTGACCCCACCCACCGCCTGCACTTCACCGAACTGGTTGATCGAACCGGTGATCGCAAAACACTGCTTGAGCGGGGTTTTCGACAGTGCCGAAATCAAGGTGCAAGCCTCGCCCAGCGATGCACTATCACCATCGACGTAACCGTAGGACTGCTCCAGGGCGATACTCGCGGAAATCGCCAGCGGGAATTCCTGGGCGTATCGGCTGCCCAGATACCCGGTGAGGATCATCACGCCCTTGGAGTGAATCGGCTGGCCGAGGTTGACCTCACGCTCGATATCGACGATGCCGCTGCCACCCGGGTAGACCGTGGCGGAGATCCGCGCCGGTATACCGAAGGCCGAGTCACCGACCTCCAGCACTGTCAGCCCGTTGCACTTGCCGACCGCCGCACCTGCGGTGTCGATCAGGATGATCCCGGCCAGCATGTCATCGAGAATCCGCGCCGAAACGCGCCCGGTCCGCGTGGCCTTGGCCTTGAGCGCACGTTCGATGTGCCCGGCGTCGGTCATTTCGTCACTGGCCAGTTGGCGAATGAAATCCGCCTCGCTGACCAGTTGGAACAGATCACCGATCCGCGCCGACAAACGCCCCTGGTGCTCAGCCAGGCGAGCACTGTAAGTCGCCAGACGCGCCACCGCATCGGCGGTCAGCGGCGCCATGCCTTCTTCGGAGGTGCGGGTTTTGAGTAACTGGGCGAACTGTTCCAGGCTTTCGTCGACCATCGGGATGTCTTCGTCGAAGTCCACCAGGACGCGGAACATCTCCTGGAAGTCCGGATCGAGGTCCTGCAGCGTGTAGTAGAGCTGTCGGGCGCCAATGATGACGACTTTGACCTGCAGCGGAATGTGTTGCGGTGTCAGGGTCACGGTGGCGAAACGGCCCATCTCGCCCAGCGGCGATTCCATTTTCAGTTTGCGCGATTGCAGCGCGCGTTTGAGCGCATCCCACACGAATGGCTCGCTGAGCATTTTTTCCGCTTCAAGAATCAAGAAGCCGCCGTTGGCGCGGTGCAGCGCACCCGGACGCAACTGTCGATACGTGGTGTAGAGCGCGCCCTGATCGGTGGTGTACTCGATGCGACCGAACAGGTTTTCGTAAGTCGGGTGCGGCTCAAAGACCACTGGCGCACCGCCGCTGAACGGATGACCGACCACCAGGCTCGGCGCGTATTGCTCTTCCAGCAGCTTGCGGGCGATGGCGTCCGTCTTGCTGTCGTCTACCAGTTGCTCGACCACGGTTTTGAGCAGATACACCTGAATCGCTTGCAGGTAACCGCAAACGCCGGCGTTTTCCGCGTACTTTTCCGACAGCGGCGCGAGCAAGGGTTGCAAGGCCAGGGTGATGGTTTCTTCGTTGAGCTGGCGCAGTAGATTGCTCGACTCACGCTTCCACTGCGGCAGGCTGGCGAGCTCTTCGTTCAGCCGCTCTTCCAGCCATGAAATGTCGTCGTGAAAACGCTCGCGATCGGCTTCCGGCAACTGGGCAAATTCGGCCTCGTCCACGGCCTTGCCTTCGCTCATCGGCGTGAACGCGATATTGGTGCTGTCGCGGTACAGCGCAACGTCCTTCTCCAGCGCCAGGCGCTCGATCACATCCAGCGCCTTGTCGTAACGCTGGTTGAAGGCGCGGTCGATGGCGCTTTTCTTCTGCTGGTAGGACGGGTGCTCGAACACGGCCGGAAAAGTCGCCAGCAGGTTGTCGATCAAGCCGTTGATGTCATCGATAAAGGCACCGGCGGTGCCCGACGGCAACTCCAGTGCGCGAGGCTCGCGAGGGTCATCGAAATTGTTGACGTAGACCCAGTCCGCCGGGGTCTGCAGGCGTTTGCCTTCGGCTTTCAGGTAGCGTTTGACGAACGAAAACCGGCCGGTGCCGGGCTCGCCCATGACGAATACGTTGTAACCGGGGCGTGGCATTGCCACACCGAATTGCAAGGCTTCGACCGCACGTTCCTGGCCAAGCACTCCGCGGAAGGGCTCCAAATCATTGGTGGTAGAGAAGCTGAACTGTTCAGCGGAAAACGGACGGGTCAGCGCTTCGGGCGCTAGACGCAAGCTGGCAGCAACAGGATCAGGCATCGGGCTTCCTTACATCAGGCGGGGCAGATAGCGGCATTCTGGCGCTGCCCATACCTCACTTGCAAGGCGCGCCTCTAGCCAAAGCATAGACAAAGCGGCATCCCCAAGCGGGACGGGGCCAAATCAATGTTTTCAATGAATGTTTTGCAAAAAATCACGGAACCCCGGGATCGTGCCTAAACTCCAAACTGCGCGGCTGGATTAATAACTGGCCCACTGGCGCCGGATTGGGCCAGACCCCTTGTCCATTGGTATGCACATAAAGAGAACAAAGCTATGAAACGGATTCTTCTCGGTACTCTCTTCACCGCTGTATCCCTCAATGCCATGGCTCAGGCGCCAGGCGGCCCGGATTGCGGTTGGGGCAACATGCTGTTCGAAGGTCAGCGTGGCACCCCGGCTCACTTCCTGGCATCCACCACCAACGGCACTTCCGGCAACGCAACCTTCGGTATGACCTCCGGTACCAACGGTTGCGCGACTAATGCGTCGCTGACCTATGGCGGCAAATCCTGGATTGCCATGAATGGCATGATGAACGAGCTGTCTGAAGACATGGCCAAGGGTCAGGGCGAAGCGCTGACCACTTACGCCGTGGTACTGGGCGTGGCGCCGGAAGACCGTGCGCATTTCGCCGCCGTCACTCATGAGCACTTCCAGCAGATATTCAGCAAGGCTGACGTGACCGCTGACGACGTGCATACCAACACCCTGGCCGTTCTGAAGAGCGATCCGCGTCTGGCCAAATACGCCACTCAAGCTTAAGCTCGACCCGCCCGCTCCTTTCGGGGAGCGGGCTTTATTTTTTGGACCTGCCCCTCTTTGGGTAATGTCATTCAACTGTAGGAGCTGTCGAGTGAAACGAGGCTGCGATCTTTGCTTTTAAAGATCAAAGGATCGCAGCCTCGTTTCACTCGACAGCTCCTACAGACAAATGGCATCAACCGCGCTGGGTCTTTGTTTCTTTCGACTTAAGTTGCCCACTATGCTCAAACGCCTTGCCTGGCTGGCGCTCTGTGTCTGCGCCCCGCTGTCTGCCACGCCCAAAATCGACAATCAACGTTTGCAGCAATTGGCCAATGACCCCTTCTGGATTTCCCTGGGTCACTACGAAACCGCCAAACTCGGCGGCTGGCGCAGCTATGTCAGCGACAAGAAATTCTTCCTCGCCGCCGACGGCAATGAACATCCTGACCGCGAGCTGGCGGCGACCGTGCAAGCGCTCTACGCCCCGGCCAGTGCTGGCGAAAAACATGCGCAATGCGTCTACCCGGCCCGCACCCGCTGGCTCAAGGCACAGCTCAACCTGACCGATCTGCCGACGCTTCCCTGCACTGAATTCAAGCAATGGTTCAAGGATGTTTCGCCCCACAGTGCGGTGATGATTTTCCCGGCAGCGTATCTGAACAGTCCGTCATCGATGTTCGGCCACACATTGCTGCGCATCGACCAGGCCAATGTACAGAGCGATCAAACCGCCCTGCTCAGCTATGCGATCAATTTCGGCGCATACATCGAAGGCTCGGACAACAGCATCCTGTATGCCTGGAAAGGCTTGATGGGCGGCTATCCTGGTCTGTTTGCCCTGGTGCCTTATCAGGAAAAACTTTCGGAGTACCGCAGTCTCGAGAACCGTGATCTGTGGGAGTACCGCCTTAATCTGACCCAGGCAGAAACCGAGCGCATGGTCGAGCACGTCTGGGAGCTCAAGCAGATCCAGTTCGACTATTTCTTCTTCGACGAAAACTGCTCCTATCGTCTGCTGGAACTGCTGCAAGTCGCCCGCCCGAGCCTGCGATTGACCGAACAGTTCCCGCTGACCGCGATTCCTACGGACACCGTCAAAGCGGTAAAAGAAGCCGGACTGGTGGAATCCATTCAGTATCGACCGTCTCGCGAACGTGAACTGTTGAGCCGCGCCGAGCCGTTGACCAATGAAGAACAGGAGTGGGTGCTGAAAGTCAGCGCCGACCAGAAGCAGTTACAGGAACCGGCGTTCAAGGCTCAACCCGAGGATCGTCAGGCGTTGATCATCGACGCCGCCTATCGCCTGGAGCGCTACCGCGCCAACGGCCAGGAACGCGATCCGCAACGGGCGCAGCGCAGTTTCGAATTGCTGCGGGCGATCAACCAGAATCCGGCACCGGAACTGGACATCCCGCAACCCGGCCTGCCTGAGGATGGCCATGAATCGCGCACCTGGCAGGCCGGCATCGGCACTCGGGGCGACAAGGCCTTTGGCGAGTATGGCTTGCGCATGGCTTATCACGACCTCAACGACAACGCCGAGAGCTTCCCCCTCGGCGCGCAGATTGAAATCCTGCAAATGAAACTGCGCCAGTACGAAGGCAATCACTGGCAGTTGCAGCAATTGGACCTGGCGACCATCCGTTCCCTGACCCCGCGCAATGAATTGCTGCAACCACTCTCGTGGCAAGTCACCGGCGGCCTGGAGCGTGTGCCGGGCAAGCATGACGACGAAACCCTGGTCAGCCACGTCAATGGCGGTGGCGGCGGGACTTGGCAACTGGGCGACGACATGCTCGGCTTTGCTTTGGGCACCGTGCGCGTTGAGCACAACAACGACTTTGCCGGTTTCATCGCGCCGGCGGCAGGTTTCAACAGCGGCGTGCTGTGGAAAAACCCGCTGGGCAACTTCAGCCTGGAGGCCAAGGGCGACTTCTTCACCAATGGCGAAGTGCGCCGTAGCGTGAGTCTGAATCAACAGTGGGAATTGTCTCGTAACCTGGGTTTACGCCTGAGTGCCCAGCGCGAATTCAGCCACCTGGCTTCGCCCGAGAATGAAGTGATGCTTGAAGTGAAGTGGTATCACTATTGATCTTTTGATCTTTCTTTCACATCCCGCTCACGAATCCACTCCTAGACTTCTCCTATAGGCCGTTGACGGTCTGGGAGTCTGAGATGTGGCGTTGCGTGGGCGTGGCGGGGTTGCTGATGTTGATCGCGGGTTGCCAGACGACCCACGAGGATTTGATCGCCAAGGGTTATCCACCGGCATTCGCCGATGGCTTCGATGACGGTTGCAGCAGTGGCCGGCAAGCGGCGGGGGCAATCACCGGAGAGTTTCGTAAAAACGTTCCGCGTTACCTCAAGGACAAGCAGTACGCCGAGGGCTGGAGCGATGGCTTCCGTCAGTGTCAGGCGATGCGCGAAAGCGAGGATCGTGAGGATTATCGCAGCCACCATTGGGACGAGCGCGAAAAGGCCTGGCAGCAGCAGAAGGATCAGGACGCCGCTCGTGCTTTTCGCTCGCAATAAGTCGCCCGCAGACATCTGCCGAAACTAAAAGCCTGCGACCATGGCGGGAGAAAACCATGAGTCGCGCCTTCGTCAATGAAGATAACGCCGCCGCGCAAGCCGATCAGCCCGTCGAACGGCAAGTCAGTGCGCAGCCCAATTACGTCACCCCAGCCGGACTCGCCCAACTTCAGGCGAAACTTGCCGACGTGCAAAACCTGCTCAATGAACAGAGTGCCAAAGGTGAACTGGCCGACAAACAGCGCCAGGCCGACCTTGAGCGTGACTGGCGGTATTTCAATCAACGACTGCAAAGCGCTCAGTTAGTCGTCCCGGCCTCTTCGTCTGACAAAGCACAGATTGGCGCCTGGGTGACGTTTGCCGATGAACAGGGCAACGAGCAGCGTGTGCAGTTGGTCGGCGAGGATCAGGCGGATGCTGCCAGTGGGTTGATCAACTGGGGTTCGCCTTTGGGTCGGGCGTTACTCGGGGCGCAGGTCGGGGATGAAGTGCTGTGGAAGCGGCCGGCGGGGGATTTGGTGATTGAGGTTTTGGGCATAGAAATTGGGTGAGCTTGAAGGCGCCATCGTCGAAACGCCGCCCGGAGCAAGCTCGCTCCCACAGTAGATCTCCATTGGATTGAAGATTTTCGGCCTACATAAATCCATGTGGGAGCGAGCTTGCTCCAGGCGGCGTTCCGACGATGGCCGCGCTGTGGCCTATCTGAAACCCCATAAAAAAACGGAGCCCGAAGGCTCCGTTCTTTCATGCAACCAACCTGAAATCAGGCCAGTTTCTTGTGCCGTACACGATGCGGCTGAGTCGCGGCTTCGCCCAGGCGTTTGCGGCGATCGGCTTCGTACTCGGTGTAGTTACCTTCGAAGAACACCGCTTGCGAGTCGTCTTCGTACGCCAGGATGTGAGTAGCGACGCGGTCAAGGAACCACCGATCGTGAGAGATCACAATGGCAGCGCCCGGGAAGTCCAGCAGGGCTTCTTCCAGGGAACGCAGGGTTTCAACGTCGAGGTCGTTGGACGGTTCGTCGAGCAGCAGGACGTTGCCGCCCTCTTTCAGGGTCAGGGCCAGGTGCAAGCGACCGCGCTCACCACCGGACAGGTCCTTGACGAACTTCTGCTGATCGCCGCCCTTGAAGTTGAAGCGACCGACGTAGGTACGCGACGGAATCTCGTAGTTGCCGATACGGATCTGATCCGAGCCGTCGGAGATTTGCTGGAACACAGTCTTGCTGCCGTCCAGGTCTTCGCGGCTCTGATCGACGCACGCCAGTTGCACGGTTTCGCCGACTTCGATGCTGCCCGAATCCGGTGTTTCCTTGCCCATCAGCATGCGGAACAGGGTCGATTTACCGGCACCGTTACCGCCGATCACGCCAACGATGGCGCCTTTAGGCATGGAGAACGACAGGTTGTCGATCAGCACGCGATCGCCATAACCCTTGGAAACGTTCTTGAATTCGATGACCTTGTCGCCCAGGCGTGGACCGGCCGGGATGTAGATCTCGTTGGTTTCGCTGCGCTTCTGGAATTCCTGCGATTGCATTTCTTCGAAGCGTTGCAGACGAGCCTTGGATTTGGACTGGCGGGCCTTGGCGCCTTTGCGCACCCACTCCAGTTCTTCCTTCATGGCTTTTTCGTGGGCCGACTGCTGCTTGGATTCGGCAGCCAGACGATCGGACTTGGCTTCGAGCCAACCCGAATAGTTGCCCTCGTACGGGATACCGGCGCCACGGTCAAGCTCGAGGATCCAGCCGGCAACGTTGTCCAGGAAGTAACGGTCGTGCGTGATCGCGACCACGGTGCCCGGGAAATCGTGCAGGAAGTGCTCCAGCCAGGCGACGGAATCGGCGTCCAGGTGGTTGGTTGGTTCGTCGAGCAGCAGCATGTCGGGTGCGGACAGCAGCAGGCGGCACAGGGCCACACGACGCTTCTCACCACCGGACAGGAATTCGACCTTGGCATCCCAGGCCGGCAGACGCAGCGCATCGGCGGCGACTTCCAGTTGGCGATCCAGGTTGTGGCCGTCACTGGCTTGCAGGATGGCTTCGAGCTTGGCTTGTTCAGCGGCCAGTTTGTCGAAGTCGGCATCTTCATCAGCGTAAGCCGCGTAGACCTCGTCCAGGCGAGCCTGGGCGTTCTTGATCACGCTGACCGCTTCCTCAACCACTTCACGCACGGTCTTGGTCGGGTCCAGGATCGGTTCTTGCGGCAGGTAGCCGATGTTCAGGTCCGGCATCGGACGGGCTTCGCCGTCGAACTCGGTGTCGACGCCCGCCATGATTTTCAACAGCGTGGATTTACCCGAACCGTTAAGGCCGAGTACGCCAATCTTGGCGCCCGGGAAGAACGACAGCGAAATGTTTTTCAGGATTTCCCGCTTCGGCGGAACAACTTTACCCAGCCGATGCATGGTGAATACGTATTGAGCCATGGAGAACCTAGGGTCAGTGAACGATGAATGATTGGGGCGCGGGCGATGCCCGGCCAGGCCGTGCGCGTCGTCCGATTGATGGGTATCAATGCGTGCGCGCTGAAAAAGCCAAATTCTAGGAGCTGGAACGCTCCCGCGTAACCGGCAAAGCTACCTGATTGACGGAAGGCAGTCCAGCCGAGCGGGACTGGCACTTTGCCACAACTCAGGGCATGCTAGCCGCCCTCCGGGCGTCCGGCTTATAGTGCACGTCGCGCCAGTCCAGCCAAACCGCAGGATTACAGTTTGTCTAATGTCTCCCCACCTTCTTCCGTGAGCGCACTCAATCCTGCGACCGGCTCACCCCTGCGTGGCTCCTTGAAGGGCGCGCTGGCGGCGCTCGTTCTGTTGCTGCTCGCGCTGCTGTTCTGGCAGTTGCTGGATCAGCTTCGCGAAACCCAGAAAAACCAGCGTCAGTACACCATCGACTACACCGCTGATCTGGCCTCGCAAGTCAGCCTGAACATGGCGCTCAACGCCCAGATCGCCCTCAACCTGCTACCGATCGTCGAACAACCGCAAAGCGCCGACGAACAGCAGGCGCTGTTGCGCAAACTGCAAAAATCCTTGCCCGACCTGCGCAGCCTCGCGTTACTCAGCCCCTCCGGCAAAGTCCTCAACGACAGTGCCGACGACAGCGACGACAGCGACGACGCCGAGTACCTGAGCGAACTGGTCCGGCGCAGTCACGCCCAGGCCCATTATTTCAGCAATGCCAATGACGGTTCGGTGGTGCATCTGCTGCTGCATCAAGCCAGCGGTAGCACCCGCGGCTACTGGGTTCTGCGCCTGACGCCGACATTTTTCTCGTCGCTGACCAAACCAAACGAAGCGGGTATCCGCCCGCTGTGGCTGGTAGAAAACCGCTTCAATCACCAAGTCATCAGTCGCGAAGAGTCACTACCCTTGGCCAAGTCGGGTGAACTGACCGAGGACGATGTTGCCAACAGCGTGTTGACAGTGCCCCTGAGCAACAGCGACTGGCAACTGCGCGGGTTGTTCGACCGGCAACGGGTGATCGAACAGCTGCTGCCGGCGTTCATCGGCAAATGCCTTCTGGGCCTGGCGTTCTCGCTCCTGCCGTTCATCGCCCTGTTGAACATGCGCCGCCGCCAACGCCAGGTGCACGAAGGCCGTCGACGCTACCAGGATATTTTCGAAGGCACCGGCGTTGCCTTGTGTGTACTCGACGTGTCCGGGCTCAAAAGCTTCTTCGACAAGGCTCAGCTGCACAGCAGCGAACACCTGAAGGCCTGGCTCGAGACTCCGGAACAACGCCAGCACCTGCTGCAGGAACTGCGCATCACTGAAGTCAACCTGGTCGCCCTGCAACTGCTCAACGTCAACACGTGCGATCAAGCCTGGAAACTGCTGATCGACGGTAACCCGCAGGACGGCACCGCCATCGGCACTCAAGTGCTCGACGCGGTGCTCAACCAGCAGAAACAGCTTGAACTGGAAATCAAACTGCAAGACGCCAATGGCCGCGACCAGCACTTGTGGCTGGTCCTGCGTCTGCCGGAAGACCAGGACGACTATAAAGCGGTGATCCTGAGCATCACCGACATCACGAGCCGCAAGCTCGTCGAACTGTCGCTGTTGGAGCGCGAAGGATTCTGGTCCGACGTGGTACGCACCGTGCCGGATCATCTGTACGTGCAGGACGTGATCAGCCAGCGAATGATTTTCAGCAACCACCACCTGGGCCAGACGCTCGGTTACAACCGCACCGAACTGCACCAGATGGGCGAGTATTTCTGGGAAATTCTGCTGCACCCCGAAGATGCGGACTTCTACCACCGCTCGCGCCAAACCCAGCGCCAGGCCGGTTACAGACAATTGATGCAATGCCAGCTGCGCTTCCGCCACCGGGACGGCAAATGGCGGCGTTTCGACATCCGCGAACAGGCGCTGGCGCGGGACAAGCATGATCAGGTCACGCGGATCATCGGCGTGGCCAAGGACATCACCGATCAGATCGAAGCCAGTGAGTCCCTGCGCGACAGCGAGCAGCGTTACCGGATGCTCGCCGAAAGCATCAGCGATGTGATTTTCTCAACCGACAGCAAGTTGGCGCTCAACTACGTCAGCCCGTCGGTGCAAGCTGTGCTGGGCTACGACGCCGACTGGATTTTCCAGAACGGCTGGCAATCAACCATCGCCAACCCGCAACAGCTGACCGGTATTTACAACCTGATGGACCGGGTCAGCAAAGCGCTGAACAAACCCGACCAACTGGCGCTGTTGCGCAGTCAGGTGCAGACCCAGCTGTTTTTGTTCGACTGCCTGCGGGCCGACGGGCGCAAGATCCCTATCGAACTGCGGCTGGTGCTGGTCTGGGACGAACACGGTGCGTTCGAAGGCGTGCTGGGCGTCGGTCGTGACATCAGCCAGCAACGCCGGGCCGAAAAAGACCTGCGCATGGCCGCAACCGTATTTGAGCACTCGACTTCTGCGATCCTGATTACCGACCCGGCCGGCTACATCGTCCAGGCCAACGAAGCCTTCAGCCGTGTCAGCGGTTATGCGGTGGAGCAGGTGCTCGACCAGTTACCGAACATGCTGACCGTCGACGATCAGCAGGAAGCCCATCTGCGTTACGTGCTCAAGCAATTGCATCAGCACAGCACGTGGGAAGGCGAAGTCTGGCTCAAGCGCCGCAATGGCGAGCATTACCCGGCCTGGGTCGGGATCACGGCGGTGCTGGATGACGAAGGCGACCTGGCCAGCTACGTGTGCTTCTTCAGCGACATCAGCGAACGCAAGGCCAGTGAGCAGCGGATTCACCGCCTCGCCTATTACGACGCCCTGACCCACCTGCCCAACCGCACACTGTTCCAGGATCGCCTGCACACGGCGCTGCAATCGGCCGAACGGCAGAAGTCCTGGGTCGTGCTGATGTTCCTCGACCTGGACCGCTTCAAACCGATCAACGACTCCCTGGGCCACGCCGCCGGCGATCGCATGCTCAAGGAAATGGCCACGCGCCTGCTCGGCTGTGTCGATGATGACGACACCGTGGCGCGCATGGGCGGCGATGAATTCACCTTGCTGCTGCAACCGCGGGCCAACCGTGAAATTGCCTTGAACCGGGCGATTCATGTGGCCGAACAGATTCTCGCCAGCCTGGTGAAACCGTTCGTGCTTGAAGGCCGCGAGTTCTTCGTCACCGCCAGTATCGGCATCGCCCTGAGCCCTCAGGACGGTAACGAACTCAGCCAGCTGATGAAAAACGCCGACACCGCGATGTATCACGCCAAGGAGCGTGGCAAGAACAACTTCCAGTTCTATCAGGCCGATATGAACGCCAGCGCCCTGGAGCGTCTGGAGCTGGAAAGCGACTTACGACACGCCCTGGAGCAGGACGAGTTCGTGTTGTACTACCAACCGCAGTTCAGCGGCGATGGCAAACGCCTGACCGGCGCCGAAGCCTTGCTGCGCTGGCGCCATCCGCGACGCGGTCTGGTGCCGCCGGGAGACTTCATACCGGTGCTCGAAGAGCTCGGGCTGGTGGTGGATGTCGGCGACTGGGTAATCAGTGAGGCCTGCCGTCAGCTCAAGACCTGGCATCAAGCCAAGGTCCGGGTGCCGAAGGTGTCGGTGAACATTTCGGCCCGGCAATTCTCCGACGGCCAACTCGGGACGCGGATCGCCACCATCCTCAAGGAAACCGGCCTGCCGCCGGCGTGCCTGGAGCTGGAGCTGACCGAAAGTATCCTGATGCGCGAAGTCAGCGAAGCGATGCAGATTCTCGCCGGGCTGAAAAATCTCGGCCTGAGCATTGCGGTCGACGACTTCGGCACCGGTTACTCATCGCTCAACTACCTCAAGCAGTTCCCCATCGACGTGCTGAAAATCGACCGCACCTTCGTCGACGGCCTGCCGTCGGGTGAGCAGGATGCGCAGATTGCCCGCGCGATCATTGCCATGGCCCACAGTCTCAATCTGGCGGTGATCGCCGAGGGCGTGGAAACACACGAGCAACTCGACTTCCTGCGTGAGCATGGTTGCGATGAGGTTCAGGGGTATCTGTTCGGCCGGCCGATGCCGGCGAACCGGTTTGAGGCGCAGTTCAGCAATGATGCGTTGTTCATGTTCGACTGAGACTTTGTAGTGATGCAGGCGGCCTCTTCGCGAGCAAGCCCGCTCCCACAGGGGAACGCATTCCAAATGTGGGAGCGGGCTTGCTCGCGAAGAGGCCCTTCCAGGCGCCACATATCTGGTCATGAAGCCCACTTGTCTGCGACATGATGTCCTTTCATATGCCATCTAAAACCCATTGGGTTAGAATGCCCCCCTTTTCTGCCCCGATCCTTGAGGACCGCCATGTTCAGCCGTGATTTGACTATTGCCAAGTACGACGCCGATCTCTTTGCCGCCATGGAGCAAGAAGCTCAGCGCCAGGAAGAGCACATTGAGCTGATCGCTTCGGAAAACTACACCAGCCCTGCGGTCATGGAAGCTCAAGGCTCGGTACTGACCAACAAGTACGCCGAAGGCTACCCGGGCAAGCGCTACTACGGTGGTTGCGAGTTCGTCGACGTGGTCGAGCAACTGGCCATCGACCGTGCAAAAGAACTGTTTGGCGCTGATTACGCCAACGTTCAGCCGCACGCCGGTTCGCAAGCCAACAGCGCCGTTTACCTGGCCCTGCTGCAAGCGGGCGACACCATCCTGGGCATGAGCCTGGCGCACGGCGGTCACCTGACCCACGGTGCCAGCGTTTCCTCCTCCGGCAAGCTGTACAACGCCGTTCAGTACGGTATCGACGGCAACGGCCTGATCGACTACGACGAAGTCGAGCGTCTGGCTGTTGAACACAAGCCGAAAATGATCGTGGCCGGTTTCTCTGCCTACTCGCAGATCCTGGACTTCCCGCGCTTTCGCGAGATCGCTGACAAAGTCGGCGCTTATCTCTTTGTTGATATGGCTCACGTTGCGGGGCTGGTCGCCGCTGGCGTCTACCCGAACCCGGTGCCTTTCGCTGACGTCGTGACCACCACCACGCACAAGACCCTGCGCGGTCCCCGTGGCGGCCTGATCCTGGCTCGCGCCAACGCCGACATCGAGAAGAAGCTCAACTCCGCGGTATTCCCGGGCGCCCAGGGTGGCCCGCTGGAGCACGTGATCGCCGCCAAAGCGATCTGCTTCAAGGAAGCACTGCAGCCTGAGTTCAAGACTTACCAGCAACAAGTGGTGAAGAACGCCAAGGCCATGGCCGGCGTGTTCATCGAGCGCGGTTTCGACGTGGTCTCGGGCGGTACTGAAAACCACCTGTTCCTGCTGTCGCTGATCAAGCAGGAAATCTCCGGTAAAGACGCCGACGCCGCTCTGGGCAAAGCGTTCATCACTGTGAACAAGAACTCCGTGCCAAACGATCCACGCTCCCCGTTCGTCACCTCCGGTCTGCGCTTCGGTACTCCGGCTGTGACCACTCGTGGCTTCAAGGAAGCAGAGTGCAAAGAGCTGGCCGGCTGGATCTGCGACATCCTGGCGGACCTGAACAACGAAGCGGTGATCGACGCCGTTCGTGAGAAGGTCAAGGCCATCTGCAAGAAGCTGCCGGTATACGGCGCCTAATCAGCCCGCAGAACCGCAGCAATGAAAAAACCGGTCAGTGATGGCCGGTTTTTTTATGCCTGAACGTTCATGACGACCGGTGTAGGTGCTGCCGAAGGCTGCGATCTTTTGATTTTAGCGTCCGACAGACCGATGAAGAGCAAGATCAAAAGATCGCAGCCTTCGGCAGCTCCTACGGAGGACCCGCACCACTGGTCAGACCGGTCATGCCAATTTTGCTATTTTTACTTGTCATCCTGAAAAAACCCAGCGTAGACTGCGCCTGCACTGGACATACCGGTAAGACCACAATAATTAAGTCCTGAATCTGATGCGCGAAGCGCACGGCAGCCAGGACACCGACCAGGATTCCTCCCATGCTCAGATGGTGCTCGCGCTCAATCTTCCTCCAAGTGGTTCTCGGACTGGTGCTCGGCATCGTCTGTGGGCTGGCCCTTCCTGAATACTCCGCCCAGCTCAAACCTCTCGGCGATGGATTCATCAAACTGATCAAGATGCTCATCGGTCTGATCGTGTTCTGCGTAGTGGTCAGCGGCATCAGCGGTGCCGGCGACCTGAAGAAGGTCGGACGCATCGGCCTGAAATCCGTGATCTACTTCGAAATCCTGACCACCATCGCTTTGGTGATCGGTCTGGTGTTCGCCTTCAGCACCGGCATCGGCAGCGGCGCGAACATTCATCTGGATCAGCTTTCCGCTGCCGACATGGGCGACATCGCTCAGCGCGGTCAGCACATGCAAACCACCTCCCAGTTCCTGATGAACCTGATCCCGACCTCGGTAATCGGCGCCTTCGCGGAGAACAACATTCTGCAAGTCCTGCTGTTTTCGGTGCTGTTCGGCAGTGCGCTGAACCTGGTGGGCGAAGCAGCATCGGGTATTTCCCGGCTGATCAATGAGCTGAGCCACGTGATCTTCCGCATCATGGGCATGATCGTGCGCCTGGCGCCGATCGGCGTGTTCGGCGCCATCGCTTTCACCACCAGCAAATATGGCCTGGATTCGCTGCAGCACCTGGGCAGCCTGGTCGGCCTGTTTTACCTGACCTGCGTGGCGTTTGTGACATTGATTCTCGGCCTGGTGATGCGCCTTTCGGGCCTGAAGATGTGGCCGCTGCTCAAGTCCCTGCGCGAAGAACTGCTGATCGTCATGGGCACCGCCTCCTCCGACGCCGTGCTGCCACAAATCATGCGCAAGCTTGAGCATCTGGGCATTGGCAGTTCGACGGTCGGGTTGGTCATTCCTACCGGTTACTCGTTCAACCTGGACGGTTTCTCGATCTACCTGACCCTCGCCATCGTGTTCATCGCCAATGCCACCGGCACGCCGCTGGCCATGACCGACCTGCTGACGATTCTGCTGGTGTCGTTGATCACCTCTAAAGGCGCCCACGGGATTCCCGGCTCGGCGCTGGTGATTCTAGCGGCAACACTGACGGCGATCCCGGCGATTCCGGTAGTTGGCCTGGTGCTGGTGTTGGCAGTGGACTGGTTCATGGGCATCGGCCGAGCGCTGACCAACCTGATCGGCAACTGCGTCGCCACCGTGGCCATCGCGCGCTGGGAAAAGGACATCGATATTCAACGGGCGAACAAAGTACTTTCTGGCCAGGTGGGTTATACCTTCCAGCCGAGAAAGCCTGTCGGCCCGGCACATCAGCAGGAATTCTGAATAATCGCCGTGCCTGCCCACGGGCAGGCACGGTCATCAATCATTTTGGATGCTCATGGAGCGAACAGTGATCACCTCGTCAACCGTCGTCAATTCAGTCGTAGAGAAACTTCGGGCCGCTTTGGCCCGTGGTCAGTGGCGCTCCGGCGAGATGCTGCCGGGGCAGCGTGAGCTGGCCGAACAACTGGGCATCAGCCGCCCGAGCCTGCGTGAAGCGGTCATCGTGCTGGAAACTCTCGGCCTGGTGCGCTCCATGCCGGGTAAAGGCGTGGTGGTGCTGGAGGCCAATCTCAGCGACAGCCAAAGCCACGACAGCGCAGTCGCCGGTGCGAGCCTGGAAGACGTGTTGCAACTGCGCTACACCCTCGAGCCGTTCATTGTCGGCCTGGTGGCGCAGTCGATCAGCAGCAAGGAAGTCGGGCAACTGCGCCTGACCCTGATGGACATGCGCGAAGCACTGGAAGCCAACGACAGTGAAGCCGGCGTGAACGCCTACATCGCCTTCCACGAAGAACTGTTCACGCTGACGTCGAACCCGATTTTCCAGAGTGTGGTGCAACAGACCAGCAACGCCCTCAAGCAAAGCGCCGACGTGCTGCGCAACTCCCCGGAGCATTTGGCTGAGCGCCTTGAGGAGAACGAAGCCGTGGTGCGCGCTATTCGCAGCAAAAACAGCGCCCAGGCCAGCGCCGAGATGCGTCGGCACATCCTTCGGGAAGGCCAGCGGATGGGCATCGAATTGAATATTCCGGACGACAACCTCGTCAGTTGAGTCCGCTTCGAACTGGAGACAAGCCATGAACAGCTTCGCCTCACCGCAAACACTCACTGCCCTGCCATTCCCGCACCGGGAGGATGATCTCTATTCGCAGATCTTCGACGCTATTCTCGAACAGCGCATTGATGCGGCCAGTCGCTTTACTGAAGAAAGCCTGGCGCAGATGTTCAACGCTCGACGGAGTGACGTTCGCGGCGTACTGACGCGACTGTCCCATCAGCAGATCATCGTCCTTCGGGTCAACCATCGTCCGCGCGTCGCCGCGCTCGATAGCGAACAGACCCGGCAAACACTGCATGCACGGCGGCTGACCGAAATCACCTTGGTGCGGTTGGCCTGTCAGCGACCATGTCCGCAAGACTTGAAACACCTGCGTGCCTTGATCGACAGCGAGCGCCTGAGTGCAGAGCGTGGCCCGGCGATTCGGTTATCGGGGGATTTCCACTTGCACTTGGCTGAAATGGCGGGGAATGCCCCGTTGGCGCATTTTCTTGGCAGTTTGGTACCGCTGATATCGTTAGCGATTGCGCAGTTTGATGCGCTGGTGGAGGATTATTGCGTGTGGCAGGTGCACCAAGGAATTCTGGAGGCTGTGGAGCGTGGGGATGCCAAGAAGGCCGAGACATTGCTAAACCAGCACCTGGATTTTCTTGAAGAGACTTTACTGAACGCAGGACCGGTTCTGAGCCAGAATCGTGCTGCCGTTTAGATCGCCTTCGCGAGCAAGCCCGCTCCCACATTTGAAATGCATTTCCCTGTGGGAGCGGCGGTGCGACGATTCGACTTGCTCGCGAAAGCGCACTCAAGTGCACTGATAATCTCTGACTTTATTCAGCCGCCACTCGGGCAAACCCCTCACGGATTTTCTCTTCCGGCAAATCATCGGCAATGAACACGATCACGCTTTCGCGCGTTTCATCGTCGGCCCACTCCGTGTCCCAATCGAATCCGTATAACTTCAACACGCCCTGAAACACCATGCGCCGTGGCTCGCCAAGGATGTTCAACACGCCTTTGTAGCGCAGCAATTGCTTGCCATGATGTTCCAGCAGTTCGTTCATGAACTCGCTGAGTTTGTCGATATCCAGCGGCTTGTCGGTGCGCAGCACCAGACTCGAAATGCGGTCGATGGACGGCGCTTTGCTCACCGGGCGCAGGCTGACGCCGCCGCCAAGGTCGGCATTGAGATTGAAACCGCGCACGTCGAGCAATTCGGCCAGATCGATCTTGCCGTGCTCGACCACGCGGATCGGTGCGCGACGGTTGATCCGGGTCAGGCGCTCGCTCAGCGCAGTAAAGGTCGCCTCGTCCACCAGATCGCGCTTGCTCACCAGCAAGCGGTCGGCGAAACCGATTTGCGCCTGGGCGATGGTTTGAGTCAGGTGAGTGTCGGCGTGCGCCGCATCGACCAGGGTGATGATGCCGTCGAGGATGTAGCGCTCGCGCAGCTCTTCATCGATGAAGAACGTTTGCGCCACCGGTGCCGGATCGGCCAGGCCAGTGCATTCGATCACCAGACGATCGAAGGCGATTTCGCCGCTGTCCAGGCGCTCGAGCAGCAAGTACAAAGCCTTGGTCAGGTCGGTGTGAATGGTGCAGCAAACGCAGCCGTTGGACAGCGTCATCACTTGCACCGGTTCGTCGCCCAACAGTTGGGTGTCGATACCGGCGTCGCTGAATTCGTTCTCGATCACGGCGATTTTCAGGCCGTGTTCGGCTTTGAGCAGGTAGCGCAACAGCGTGGTTTTTCCCGCGCCGAGAAAGCCACTGAGGATCGTGACTGGGATGGGAGAGGACAACTGGAGTCTCCTGTTTCACAAAATTAGAAAGCAACACAAAACAAATGTGGGAGCGGGCTTGCTCGCGAAAGCGGTGTGTCATTCAACGTTAATGTCGACTGACACGACCTCTTCGCGAGCAAGCCCGCTCCCACAGGGATTGCATCAGCCAGGCTGTTGCATCAACAGCACTTCGGCCCACCCTTGCCACCGTAACGAGCTTCCTGGCGTTCCCGGAAGAACATCTCGTAGGTCATCACCGGTTTGTCCGGGTGTTTGGTTTGCATATGCTCGACGTAATTGTCGTAGTCGGGCATCCCGACCATCAGGCGCGCGGCCTGACCGAGGTATTTACCGAGGCGACTCAGGTCATTGAACATGCTGCAATCCTCGATTACGCATCCGGCAGCGCCTGGAATGGCGCTTCTTTATCCGTACGTTCTTTGCTGCCCCAGGCGGAAATACCGACCTTGAGCGCATAGAACAGGATACTGAATACCACGAACAGGAACAGCGCCGTCAGCGTTGCGTTGGTGTAGGCGTTGAAGATCACGTGCTGCATCTGCGTAATGTCCTTGGCCGGCGCGAGGATCTGACCGTTGGCCAGCGCATCGCTGTACTTCTTGGCCAGCGACAGGAAGCCGATCGCCGGGTTGGCATCGAACAGCTTGATGAAGCCGGCGGTGGTGGTGCAGATCAGCAGCCACACGGCGGGCAGCATGGTGACCCAGACGTAGCGCTGGCGTTTCATTTTGATCAGCACAACGGTGCCAAGCATCAGTGCGATACCGGCGAGCATCTGGTTGGAGATACCGAACAACGGCCACAAGGTGTTGATGCCACCCAGCGGATCGATCACGCCCTGGTACAGCAACCAACCCCACATCGCCACGCAACCGGCGGTTGCGATCAGGTTGGCGGTCCAGGATTCAGTGCGTTTCAGCGCTGGCACGAAGGAACCGAGCAAGTCCTGCAGCATGAAACGGCCGGCACGGGTACCGGCATCCACAGCCGTCAGGATGAACAGCGCTTCGAACAGGATCGCGAAGTGGTACCAGAACGCCATGGTGTTTTCACCCGGCAGGACACTGTGCAGGATCTGCGCGATACCAACCGCCAGGGTCGGCGCACCGCCGGCGCGGGCCAGCACGGTGGTTTCACCAATGTCCTTGGCCACCGCTAGCAGGGCTTCTGGCGTAATCGCGAAACCCCAGCTGCTGACGGTTTGTGCCACGGCCACTACGTCACCGCCGACGATCGCCGCCGGGCTGTTCATGGCGAAATACACGCCTGGCTCGATCACCGAAGCAGCAACCATGGCCATGATGGCCACGAAGGATTCCATCAGCATGCCGCCGTAACCGATGTAACGGGCATGGCTTTCGCTGGCCAACAGTTTCGGTGTGGTCCCGGAAGCGATCAGCGCATGGAACCCGGACACTGCACCGCAGGCAATGGTGATGAACAGGAACGGGAACAGACCGCCCTTCCACACCGGGCCAGTGCCGTCGATGAACTGGGTCAGCGCCGGCATTTTCAGCTCGGGCATGGTGATCAGGATGCCGATCGCCAACGCCACGATGGTGCCGATTTTCAGGAACGTCGACAGGTAGTCACGCGGCGCCAGAATCAGCCAGACCGGTAACGAGGCGGCCACGAAACCGTAACCGACCAGCATCCACGTAATCTGCACGCCAGTGAAGCTGAACGCCTTGGCCCAGACCGGATCAGCGGCAATCTGCCCGCCCAGCCAAATCGAACCCAGCAGCAATAGCACACCGACGATGGAGATTTCACCGATGCGGCCCGGGCGGATGTAGCGCATGTAGATGCCCATGAACATCGCGATCGGGATAGTCGCCATCACCGTGAAAATACCCCACGGGCTTTCAGCCAGGGCCTTGACCACGATCAGCGCCAGCACCGCGAGGATGATGATCATGATCAGGAAGCAGCCAAACAGCGCGATGGTCCCGGGGATGCGGCCCATTTCTTCACGGACTATGTCGCCCAGGGAACGACCGTTGCGGCGGGTGGACATGAACAGAACCATGAAGTCCTGAACGGCACCGGCCAGCACCACGCCGGCAATCAGCCACAGCGTACCGGGCAGGTAACCCATCTGCGCCGCCAGGACCGGACCGACCAGCGGCCCCGCGCCAGCGATGGCCGCGAAGTGGTGGCCGAAGAGGATATGTTTGTTGGTCGGCACGTAGTCCAGACCATCATTGTTGAGCACGGCGGGGGTGGCCCGTCGTGGGTCGAGCTGCATCACCTTGGTGGCGATGAACAGACTGTAGTAACGATACGCAACCAGATAGATGGCCACGGCGGCGACCACAATCCACAAGGCGTTGATCGCCTCGCCACGGCGCAATGCCACTACACCTAGGGCGCACGCCCCCAGGATTGCCAGCAGCAGCCAGGGTAGGTGGCGTAGCAGGCTATTATTATTTTTCATTTTATGATTCCAGCCAGGGTGGACAAGAAAGACAGCCATCTCGAGTTTAGCGCTAACGGCTGCAAAGGCCATCCCCCGACATGGGTTGAGCCATCACTTTGCTGGCAGCCTTTGACAATGCGGGTCTATAGTCAGCGAACATTTACGAGGATTGCGCCATGAGCGAGCACCCTGCCGATCGCCGCCGCTTCAAACGTATTGCGTTCGATGCCCGAACCGAGCTGAGCCAAGGTGAATTCGTCTGGCCGGTGAAGTTGATCGACCTGTCACTGAAGGGCCTGTTGATCGAAAAGCCCGAACCGTGGCTGGGGAATCGGGAGTGGCATTTCCTGGTCGATATTCATCTCAACGAGGACGTCGAGATCAAGATGGATGTGATGTTGACCCACGATGACCATGGCCAGCTCGGTTTTGTCTGCAAACACATCAGCCTGGAATCCATCGAGCGTTTGCGGCGGTTGATCGAACTCAACCTGGGCGACCCCGAGGAACTGGAGCGCGAGCTGGGAGCGCTGATCGAAGTCTGATGACTGGCACCATTTCAATGTGGGAGCGGGCTTGCTCGCGAAGGCGGTGTGTCAGACAACATCATTACTGAATGTCAGTCCGACTTCGCGAGCAAGCCCGCTCCCACAAGGAATGCATTTCACCCTGTTGCTATTCGAACAACGCGTCCAGCGCCTGTTCCAGACGTGTTACGGCAACAATCTGCAACCCCGGCGGCGCTTCTTTAGGCGCATTGCCTTTGGGCACGATGGCGCGTTTGAAGCCGTGCTTGGCGGCTTCTTTCAACCGTTCCTGGCCACTCGGCACCGGGCGTACTTCGCCGGAAAGCCCGACTTCGCCGAATACCAGCAGATCATGAGGCAGTGGCCGGTTGCGCAAACTTGACATGACCGCCGCCATCAGCGCCAGATCGGAGGCTGTTTCCAGCACCTTCACCCCGCCAACCACGTTGAGAAACACATCCTGATCGTGGGTCGGAATGCCGCCGTGACGGTGCAGCACCGCCAGCAACATCGCCAGACGATTCTGGTCCAGACCCAGCGTTACCCGACGTGGATTGGCCAGGTGACTGTCGTCCACCAGCGCCTGGACTTCCACCAGCATCGGCCGCGTCCCTTCCCACGTCGCCATGACCACACTGCCCGGCACTTCTTCTTGCGCACGGGTGAGAAAAATCGCCGAAGGGTTGGAGACTTCTTTCAGCCCCTTGTCGGTCATACCGAATACGCCCAGTTCGTTGACGGCGCCGAAACGATTCTTCACCGCCCGCAGCAAACGCAAGCGCCCATCGGATTCGCCTTCGAAATACAGCACCGTGTCGACCATGTGCTCCAGCACCCGCGGCCCAGCCAATGCACCTTCTTTCGTCACGTGACCGACCAGGAAAATGGCCGTGCCGCTCTGCTTGGCATAGCGCACCAGCAATGCAGCGCTTTCCCTGACCTGGGACACGCCGCCCGGCGCCGATTGCAGTTGCTCGGTGAAGATCGTCTGAATCGAGTCGATCACCATCACCTTGGGTTTTTCCTGCCGGGCGGTGGCGATGATGGTTTCGATGCAGGTTTCGGTCATCACCCGCAGTTGATCCTGAGGCAAGCCGAGACGGCGGGCGCGCATGGCGACTTGCTGCTGGGATTCTTCGCCGGTGACGTACAGCGCCGGCATGACTTTGGCGAGGTTGCACAAGGTTTGCAGCAGAATGGTCGATTTGCCGATGCCCGGATCACCGCCGATCAGCACCACCGAGCCGTCTACCAGACCACCGCCCAGCACCCGATCGAGCTCGCTGGAAGCTGTGGAAAAACGCGGGATTTCTTCGACGCTGACTTCGGCCAGGGTTTTGATTTGTGCCTGTTGACCGGTCCAGCCGGTGCGACCGCTGGGGGCTGCGGCACCACCGCTCTCCACCATGGTTTCGGTCAGGGTGTTCCAGGCCCCGCACTCACCGCACTGGCCAGCCCACTTGGGGAAGGTTGAGCCGCACTCGGTGCAGCCATACATGCGCTTGGCCTTGGCCATCTGAGCTCCCGGCAAAAACCGCGATGATAGCTCAGCTGGTGCGGATCAGCGCGGCTGAAGTTACCCAGCGGATCTTCAGTAGCAACTTGTTTAGCCCCTGGAATATATTCACCGCATCACTAATCATAAAAACTTGTACAACTTCCACCCCGACATATCCAACCAAATACTAGTCTTGCCTAGTAAAACAAAAATCGAAACCTGTACAAGTCTTAGCCATTTAAAACCCGAACGTACAACCCAACTATTAAGCCAACCTTATAATATGAACAGCCAAGCCAATGGCAATATAATGGCCTTCTGAAATTTAGCACAGCTAATTTGTTTGAGGAGCAAGTCTTTATACCCTGCAAACCAATCATATAAAAACTTCATGTACTGCATATTGCCTTGCATCAATCCAGTGATGCGAATACCCCTACTCTCTATAGTTTTATCCTGCACCTCCCTCCACTCGGCAGAGGCGAGTGATCGACGGATAAAATGTTCAGCGGGCGCGCTGAAGGCCTTAGTCCAAAGCGGCTATCCCGAGCAGAGTGATGGCAATTTCAAACTTTCTACCGCTGAGAAGGTCGGTAGCAGGCAAGCTCTGTAAGCAGGTGTTTCGAGCAGGATGCATCATGCTGATTTACACTGCGCTCACCAACCTCATCTGTAACAAGGAAATAACCTATGGGCGTGATAACTGAGTTCAAGGCCTTCGCGGTCAAAGGTAACGTGGTCGACATGGCCGTCGGTATTATCATCGGCGCCGCCTTCGGCAAGATCGTTTCATCATTTGTCGGCGACGTGGTGATGCCACCCATTGGCCTGCTGATCGGGGGGGTGGACTTCAGTGACCTGGCCGTCACGCTCAAAGCAGCCAACGGAGATATCCCGGCGGTAGTGATGGCGTACGGCAAATTCATCCAGAGCCTGATTGACTTCATCATCGTCGCCTTCGCGATCTTCATGGGCGTCAAAGCCATCAACCGCCTGAAACGCGAAGAGGCCGTTGCGCCAACGCTGCCGCCGGTTCCGACCAAGGAAGAAGAGCTGCTGGAAGAGATCCGCGATCTGCTCAAGGCTCAGAACAATCGGCCCTCAACAGGTCAGTAAAACAAGCGACGGCGCCCTTGAGACGCCGTTTTTTTTACCAGTAGTTTTCCACCGCCACTTGCCCGGGTCGTCGACTGAGGCTCAAGTGCATGTGGCGCTGTTTGAGCAATTTGCGCGTGTCATCGATCATCTGCGGATTGCCGCAGAGCATGACCCTTGAGTACTCGGCCGTCAGCGCCACGCCTGCCGCCCGCTCCAGCTCGCCATTTTCGATCAACGCAGTGATCCGGCCACTCAGCGCGCCATGATGCTGCTCGCGAGTGACGGTGGTGATGAACTGTAGCTTGTGCGCAAACTCCGCTAAATAGTCGCGCTGCGCCAACCCGCTGATGAGTTCCTGATAAGCCAGTTCCCGGGCTTCGCGCACGCTGTAGACCAGGACGATTCGTTCGAATTTCTCCCAGACCTCGAAGTCCTGCAGGATCGACAGAAACGGCGCCAGGCCGGTGCCTGTGGATAACAACCAGAGATCACGGCCGTCGACAAAGCGATCCAGCGTCAGGTAACCAAAGGCCTGACGTTCGACCAGCAGCTTATCGCCGACGCCCAGCCGACTCAGCTCACTGGTGAACTCCCCCCCAGGCACCACAATGGAAAAGAATTCGAGGAACTCGTCATAGGGCGACGACACCATGGAATAGGCCCGCCATACGGTGCTGCCGTCAGCCTTGGTAACGCCCAGCCGGGCGAATTGCCCTGCACGAAAACGAAAACCCGGATCCCGGGTGGTCCGCAGGGTAAACAGACTGGGGGTCAGCGACTGGACGTCGAGCAAGGTCTGGCGAGTGAATTTTTCTGCACTGGCGGTCATGGGGTGCTCCATTCAACAGATAGCCACAGTGTCCCGCAAAGCGGAGGGCTTAAACACCGGTGATTTGTAGTGGCTTTAGCCAGGGACTCATTCGCATTAATTTCATAGTACGACTTAACATTAACCACCCAGTTAACACACAAATCCAAAGCTGATTATTGTAAGCACGACATTTCGTTATCTATGCCAGTACTCCCTAAACGTTAGAACCAGATACTTGTTTAAAAATCGTAAACAAAGCCAAAAATTCTCAACACATACACAGGAAACATCCTACACTCGGTTCGTGCCGGATCTTGGATCCAAAAACGGCACCCCCAAGGAACGCCACACATGGAGAGACACTATGGAGAGGTGGAAGGAATCACAACTCAACCAATTATCGCGGGCAACGGAGATTGATATTGCCTACCGGATTTCACTGGGTTTCGCGAAAAATATAGGTTTTAAATTTTTCGCCTTTTCAACAACATACCCAACAAAAACTGACCACTTTAATACAGTCCAGCTCAACAACTACCCTACGGACTGGAACATTGAATATGAACAAAAAAATTTCAGCGCAATAGACCCAGTAGTGGCTCACTGCAATCACTCCAGATTGCCTGTCCTATGGAGCGAAGAACTTTTTTCCAAGACCCCGTGCTTGTGGGATGCGCTTGAGAAACAAGGATTGCAGCACGGCTGGTCACAATCGGTCCATGACGAGGACAGTGGTGTTTCCAGCATTCTGAGCCTGGCCAGAAGCCATTGCCCGATCACTGCGTTTGAACTGTATGAAAATCTCGGTTTTTCAGTGTTCATCGGGCGCCATCTGCATGCGTTGGTCACACAAACGCTGCCGAGGAAATCGACGAAGCCACCCGTGC
The DNA here is from genome assembly GCF_004402115.1 of Pseudomonas sp. F01002. Taxonomy (NCBI): domain Bacteria; kingdom Pseudomonadati; phylum Pseudomonadota; class Gammaproteobacteria; order Pseudomonadales; family Pseudomonadaceae; genus Pseudomonas; species Pseudomonas sp. F01002. Next base: position 128,806 of record NZ_SOPU01000032.1, read on the forward strand.
CGCATTTGTCCCCCCGCGAGATCGACGTATTGAAACTGGCGGCTGACGGCAAGACTGCGTATGAGAGTGCCAGAATCCTTAACCTCAGCGCACGCACGGTCAATTTTCATGTGCAAAGCGCCATTCTGAAGCTCGGGGTCAATAACAAGATTTCGGCAGTCATCGCCGCAACCAAGGACGGTATTCTCAACAGCAGCGCGATACGCTGACCCAAAAAACCTGCAAGTAATCCAAAAGAAAAAAACGTACCATTTGCGGTCCTTCTTGAGTGATGACGTGTGAACCTTCACGACGCAGTACACTCGGACGGTCTCGCCCGCTACAACGCCCTTGGGCCGCGGGACACCTGTTGATGACCCCGTTGATTACCCAGAGCCCCGCCTCATGCCCTTGCTCGAAACACCCTTCGCCCGACTCGACCTGATCCGCCAGCCCGAGCAGCAGAACGAACCGTTGCAGGCGTTTGATGCCGCAGACGAATACCTGCTCACCCATCTGGCTGACCAACAGCCCACGGCCGACACTCGGGTTTTGGTGCTCAACGACAGCTTTGGCGCATTGGCCGCCAGCCTTGTGGGCAAGGTTCAAGTGACCAGCAGCGGTGACTCGTTCCTGGCCTTTCAGGGACTGGAAAAAAATCTGATCCGTAACGGCCAGGTATTTGATGCAGTGCCAAGCGTACCTGCCAGTGAAGCCTTTTCAGGCCCCTTTGACCGGGTACTGATCCGGGTGCCAAAAACCCTCTCCTTGCTGGAAGAACAATTGATTCGTTTGCAGGGTCAACTGGCGCCGGGGGCTCAGGTGATTGCTGCGGCGATGATCAAGCATTTGCCCCGCGCCGCGGGCGATCTGCTGGAACGCTACATCGGCCCGGTGCAAGCCTCGTTGGCGGTGAAGAAGGCTCGGCTATTGATCGCGACCGCTGAGGTCAAAGCACCCGTCGTGTCCCCCTACCCGACCCGTTATCGACTCGACGCCCCTGATATCGAACTGCTCAATCACGCCAATGTGTTCTGCCGCGAAGGGCTGGATATCGGCACGCGAGCGTTTTTGCCGCACCTGCCAAAGAACCTCGGCTCAGCGCGGGTTGCCGACCTCGGTTGCGGCAACGGGGTGTTGGCCATCGCCAGCGCCCTGCAAAACCCCGAGGCTCACTACACCCTCGTGGACGAGTCGTTCATGGCCGTGCAATCAGCAGCCGAAAACTGGCGCGCGGCGCTGGGTGACCGGGAAGTGGTTGTACGTGCCGGCGATGGGTTGGCGGGTCAGGAACCTCAGTCGCTGGACGTCGTGCTGTGCAACCCGCCGTTTCACCAACAACAAGTCGTCGGCGACTTCCTGGCCTGGCGCATGTTCCAGCAGGCCCGAGAGTCTCTGGTGGTAGGCGGCGCGTTGTACATCGTCGGCAACCGTCATCTGGGGTATCACAGCAAGCTCGCGCGGCTGTTCCGCGGCGTCGAGCAAGTGGCGGCCACACCTAAATTCGTGATCCTTAAAGCCCGCAAATAAGGGGCAAAAAATCAGTGGGTCGTCAGGCCCGCGGCATTCATGAACATGCGCATCAGGCTGGCCACGATGAACAGCGCCACAACGCTGCCGGTCCAGATCATCGCCAGCCAGCCGAGGCGCTGCCAGAGCGGCTTTTTCTCTGCTGCTTCGATTTCCTGCAAGGAATGTTTACCCGCCTTCATCGCAATCTCCTCTGAAGAAATGGCGCAGGTCTCAGCCCAGCGCCATTGTCGCGTGCTCTAGTGATAGCCATCTTCGTGGGTGACCTTGCCGCGGAACACGTAGTAGCTCCAGAAGGTGTAACCCAGGATGAACGGGATGATGAACAGCGTGCCCACCAGCATGAAGCCCTGACTTTGCGGCGGTGCGGCGGCGTCCCAGATCGAGATCGACGGCGGCACGATGTTCGGCCACAGGCTGATACCCAAACCGCTGTAGCCGAGGAAGATCAGCACCAGCGTCAGCAGGAATGGCGTGTAGTTCGCATTGCGAGCCACCGCGCGGATCAGACCGTACATGGTCACCAGCACCAGGATCGGCACCGGCAGGAACCAGAACAGGTTTGGCAGGGTGAACCAGCGAGCGGCAATCTCGGCATGGGCCAGCGGGGTCCAGATACTGACGATACCGATCACTGCCAACACCACGAAAGCCAGCGGTCGAGCCAGGTCATGCATCTGCTCCTGCAACTTGCCTTCGGTCTTCATGATCAGCCAGGTGCAACCGAGCAGCGCATAAGCCACCACTAGCGCCACGCCGCAGAACAGGGTGAATGGCGTCAACCAGTCCAGTGAGCCACCGGCAAATTGGCGATTGACCACCGGCAACCCATCAATGAACGCACCCAACGCAACGCCCTGGAAAAAGGTGGCGGCGACCGAGCCACCGATGAACGCCTTGTCCCAGAGATGGCGCTTGTCGTCCCTGGCCTTGAAGCGGAACTCGAAGGCCACGCCGCGGAAGATCAGTCCGATCAGCATAAAAATCAGCGGCAGGTACAACGCCGAGAGCACCACCGAATAGGCCAGCGGGAAGGCCCCGAACAACGCTGCGCCACCCAGTACCAGCCAGGTTTCGTTACCGTCCCAGACCGGCGCGACGGTGTTCATCATGACGTCACGATCGGTCTTACCCGGAATGAACGGGAAGAGAATCCCGATCCCCAAATCGAAACCGTCCATGACCACGTACATCATGATGCCGAAGATGATGATCACGGCCCAGATCAGCGGAAGATCAATACCCATGAGTCAAATCTCCTTTGTCAGGCTGGGGCTGTGGTCGCCGTCACCGTTGTCATCGGCGGCGGACAGCGGCCGGGCCGGTGTGCGTTTCTTGCCTGGACCGCCCTCGGGCGTTTCCTTGCCTTCGTCGATCTTCGGCCCTTTGCGCACCAGGCGCATCATGTAGCCCAGACCGGCACCGAACAGCGCGAAATAGACCACGACGAACATGATCAACGTGATGCTCATCTGCATGAAGCTGTGATTGGAGGACGCATCCGCCGTGCGCATCAGGCCATAGACGACCCACGGCTGACGGCCGATTTCAGTGGTGAACCAACCGGCGAGGATCGCGATCAGGCCGGATGGCCCCATCCACAACGCCAGGTACAGGAACGGCCGCGAGGTATAGAGCTTGTCGCGTTTACGCAGCCACAGGCTCCACAGACCGGTGAAGATCATCAGCATGCCCAGACCCACCATGATCCGGAACGACCAGAACACAATGGTCGAATTCGGCCGGTCTTCAGGCGGGAATTCCTTGAGTGCCGGGACCTGTTTGTCCAGCGAGTGCGTGAGGATCAGGCTGCCCAGGTACGGAATCTCTACCGCGAATTTGGTCTTCTCGGCTTTCATGTCCGGCCAGCCGAACAGGATTAGCGGAGTCGGTTCATCACCGACGTTTTCCCAGTGGCCTTCAATCGCGGCGATTTTCGCCGGCTGATGCTCAAGCGTATTCAGCCCGTGGAAGTCACCGATGACGGCCTGAATCGGCGCCACGATCAAGGCCATCCACATGGCCATCGAGAGCATGGTGCGGATCGCCGGGTTGTCCTTGCCGCGCAGCAAATGCCAGGCCGCCGAGGAGCCGACGAAGAAGGCAGTCGCGACGAACGCTGCCGTGGCCATGTGCATCAGGCGGTACGGGAACGACGGGTTGAAGATTACTGCCAGCCAGTCCACCGGAATGACCTGGCCGTTGACGATTTCGTAGCCTTGCGGCGTCTGCATCCAGCTGTTGGAAGCGAGAATCCAGAAGGTTGAGATCAGTGTGCCGATGGCGACCATGACCGTGGCGAAGAAGTGCAGATTGCGCCCGACCTTGTTCCAGCCGAACAGCATGACACCGAGGAAACCGGCTTCGAGGAAGAAAGCGGTGAGTACTTCGTACGTCAGCAGTGGCCCGGTCACGGAGCCGGCGAAGTCCGAGAAGCGGCTCCAGTTGGTGCCGAACTGATAGGCCATGACGAGCCCGGAGACCACGCCCATGCCGAAGTTGACCGCAAAGATCTTCGACCAGAAGTGGTACAGATCGCGGTACGTGTCGTTATGGGTTTTCAGCCACAGGCCTTCGAGCACCGCCAGGTAACTCGCCAGGCCAATGGTGATGGCGGGAAATAGAATGTGAAACGAAATGGTGAACGCAAACTGCATCCGGGCGAGATCAAGTGCCTCCAAACCGAACATAAGTCTTCCTCTGTCAGGTAATACCGGCTGAAGGCTTGCGGCCTACACCCACTGCCCCCACGGATATGGAGTGTGGCGAATTTGAATTCGTTCTTTTTTTACAAACATCACAACGTAGGGAGTCTGGCCAACAGGCCTCCGGATCATTTCCACGGACGGTCTTGATCTGGATCAAGCAACGTTAAAAGAGTAGTCCCATTTTTGACGATGGACGGTGTGGTCTTTTGCCGCGTGACAGGTTGCCTCACCGCTACGGTCATAGGCAGAAACACATACCTCTGTGGGAGCGAGCTTGCTCGCGAAGCGGTGTGTCAGGCGACAGATGAGTGACTGATACGCCGCCATCGCGAGCAAGCTCGCTCCCACAGGGGGATTTCCGCGTTTTCGAGATCGGTGTCTAGCTAACGAAATTTCCCAGCCCTGCAACTTTTGGTTACAGCTTGGTGATAATCTCGACCCTCTCCTCGCTCAAGACCTGCCCTCAGATGCCCAGCCAAGCGCCCTTGCTGTTACGTCATCACCGCCCTTTTATCGCGTTCTGGCTGGCTCGGGTGTTTACCGCCAGCGGCTTTCAGATGCTCACGGTGGCCATTGGCTGGAACCTCTACCAACTGACCGGCAATGTGCTCGACCTGGGCCTGGTCGGTCTGGTGGAATTCGCCCCGCGAGTGCTGTTCATGCTGCACACCGGGCATGTCGCGGACCGCTATGACCGGCGCAAGGTCGCGGCAATCTGTCAGTCCCTGCAAGCGTTGATCGCCCTGTCGCTGGCCATCGGTAGCGCGACCGACAATGTCACCCGGGAGATGATCTTCATCCTCGCGTTCCTGCTCGGTGCCGCCCGCTCCTTCGAAATGCCGACCACTCAGGCTCTGTTGCCGAGCATCGTGCCCAGCGCGCTGTTCCCCCGCGCGGTCGCCGCCGCCCAATCCGCACAGCAATCGGCGACTATCGTTGCCCCGGCCCTCGGTGGGTTGCTTTACGCCTTCGGCGGCGTCTGGGTCTATGGCCCGACGGTAATCCTCTACATCATCGCCTGCCTGCTGATGCTCAACCTGCCTGCACGGCAGACACCGCTGAACAAGGGCAAGGCGACGCTGGAATCGTTGCTGGCGGGCATCCGCTTCATTCGCAGTCGTCCGGACATTCTCGGGGCGATTTCTCTGGATCTGTTTGCCGTCCTGCTCGGTGGCGCGACGGCGTTGCTGCCGGTGTTCGCCAAGGACATTCTGCTGACCGGCCCTTGGGGCTTGGGCCTGCTGCGTTCAGCGCCGGCAGTCGGCGCGCTGCTGATGTCGCTGTACCTGGCGAGATTTGCCGTGGAACGCAAAGTCGGACAGGTCATGTTCACCGCCGTGGGCGTGTTCGGTGTCGCGACCATTGCGTTCGGCCTGTCGACCTCATTCTGGTTTTCCCTGGCGGTGTTGGTGGTGTTGGGCGCGGCGGACATGATCAGCATGGTGATCCGCGCCTCCTTCGTGCAACTGGAAACCCCGGATGAAATGCGTGGCCGGGTCAGTGCCGTGAACGGTTTGTTCATCGGTGCTTCGAACCAGTTGGGCGAGTTTGAATCCGGCTTGACCGCCCACTGGTTCGGCACCGTGCCAGCGGTGGTCATGGGCGGTATTGGCACGTTGGTGGTGACCGGGGCGTGGATCAAACTGTTCCCGACCCTGGCTAACCGCGACCGCATGCATGTGGCGGTGGAAGAAGTGAAGGCTTGAAGAGGTTTGCCTATCACGCTTTTGCCGAACTGGTGCAATACGCAGATAGTGCATCAGGTGTAATGTATCGCCTTACACTCGTCCCATGATCAAATCCTTTCAGCACAAAGGCCTTCGTGGCTTCTATGAAACAGGTTCGACTCGTGGGATCCGCGCAGACCATGCGAAGCGTCTGTCTCGAATGCTTCAGTTCATGGACCGCGCAACGCTACCTGGCGACCTGGACCTTCCAGGATGGCGATTACACCCACTCAAGGGAGAGTTGACCGAATATTGGTCACTGAGCGTTTCGGGGAACTGGCGAGTTATTTTTCGTTTTATCGGTTCAGACATCGAACTGATCGACTATCTGGACTACCACTGAAAGGAGGCAGGACATGCCCATGCACAACCCGCCACACCCTGGCGAAACCCTTTTGATGGATGTATTGCCTGAACTTGGCATCAGCGTCACAGAGCTGGCCCGGCACCTGCGATTTGCGCGCCCGCATCTATCGCGAGTGCTGCATGGCCACGCGCCGATCAGTCCTGATTTGGCGGTACGCCTGGAGAGGGCTGGAATTGGTAAGGCCAGAATGTGGTTAGGCGTTCAGACTGACTACGATCTCTGGCAAGCGGAGCAGCGTGAGCAACCGATCATCGAACCCATTGCCGTCCACGCCTGACACTCTCTAAACCACCAACTCCCCCGCCACCGCCGCTCGCCTGGCTTTGCCGCAGAGTTGCTCCACCAGCGTCAGGGCGAATTGCAACGCCGCCCCTGAACCTTGTGCAGTGATGCAGTTGCCATCGACCACCACCGGTTGATCGACGAAGTTGCACCCCAACAGTTGATGGCTGGCCGATGGCAGGCAGGTCATGCGCCGCTGACGCAGTACGCCAAAGGCTTGCAGCGCCAGCGCCGGGGCCTCGGCGATGCCGGCGAACAGGCGCCCGGCCGCCGCCTGATCCTTGATCAATTGTTGCAGGGGTTGATGCGCCGCCAGATGTTGCGCCCCTACGGCACCGCCGGGCAGGACGATCAGATCGAACGGCTGGGCCAGCACGTCTACCAGCATCGCATCGGACGTCACTCGGGTGCCGCGCGCGCAGGTGAGCATGCGCCGTCCCTCGATGCTGGCCACCACCACTTCAACCTTGGCACGGCGCAGCACATCGATCAAGGTCACTGATTGCAGGTCATCGATGCCCTCGGCGAGGGTAATCAGAGCTCTAAAGGTCATGGGCGCAGTCCACTGGATGATCTTTAAAGCGTAGTCAGCTTTCCTGCCCCTTGTTCGAACCGGCCGTTACTTGATGTAAAGCTGCGTCGACAGCGTATTGCCGGGCGCGTTGATCGACGTGTTGCTGAAGGTGAACGTGCCTTCCTGCTTGCCTGCCAGATCGAAGACATACAAATAGCCGACGGTTTTTCTCCCGACGGTGCACTCAGTCAGGTTGCCATTATCGAAAGCACAGATAGGGGTCCGGGTGCCGTTCACCTCAAAACCATCCAGCCCAACATGCGCGCTACGACCGTAACCGACTTCCAGCACGTAGACCTTGATGTTCGGTCCGCTGTGATTGCAGCGGGTTTGCTCTTGCCCCTGCGCAATGTCTTCAAAGCCGCAGCCCGGCGACTCGACCTTGAGTACCTTCACCTGACTCAGCGGCGCCGCCGATGCAGCCGAAGCGGTGTGTGCCCCCAGGAACAAGGCGATCGCCATTGCAAATACGGCAATCAGACGTTTATTCATGCAATACATAAGTCTCCCCCAAAATCAGCGCGCAGTATGGCGCACTTGGCTTTACCGCAAAACATCGACGACGATCGCAGCCATAAGCAGCCATAGCCCCACGCGGCTGGTATGATGCGCGGCTTTTTCCGACCCTCAGAAAATTACCAGGCGCCAGCAGCGGTCTGTGCTTTGCTGTTGAGGTCGATACATTCACGGCGCCTTGCGCGCCACGGGGAGCAGACATGCTGGAAAGGCTGTTTCAACTCAAGGCACACAACACCAACGTGCGGACCGAGATACTGGCGGGCGTCACGACCTTTTTGGCCATGGCCTACATTCTGTTCGTCAACCCGAGCATCCTCGGCGAGACCGGCATGGACAAGGGCGCGGTGTTCGTCGCCACGTGTCTGGCAGCCGCCATCGGCTCCACGGTGATGGGCCTGATCGCCAACTACCCGATCGCTCTCGCCCCGGGAATGGGCCTGAACGCCTTCTTTACCTACACCGTGGTCCTGCACATGGGCCACACCTGGCAAGTGGCGCTGGGTGCGGTATTCATCTCGGCAGTGCTGTTTTTCCTGCTGTCGATCTTCCGCATCCGCGAATGGATCATCAACAGCATCCCGTTGCCGCTGCGTTCGGCGATTGCCGCCGGTATCGGTCTGTTCCTGGCCCTGATCGCCCTGCATAACGCGGGCATCGTGGTGAGTAACCCGGCAACCATGGTCGGCCTCGGCGATTTGAAACAACCGGCCCCGATCCTTGCGACCCTCGGCTTTGCCCTGATCGTGGCGCTTGAAGCGCTTAAAGTGCGCGGCGCGGTACTGATTGGCATTCTGGCGGTGACCATCGTTTCGATCCTGATGGGTTTCACCCCGTTCGGCGGCGTGATGTCGATGCCGCCGTCCCTGGCCCCGACCTTCCTGCAACTGGACATCAAGGGCGCCCTGGACATCGGGCTGGTCAGCGTGATCTTCGCCTTCCTGTTCGTTGACCTGTTCGACAACTCCGGCACCCTGATCGGCGTCGCCAAGCGCGCTGGCCTGATGGGCAAGGACGGCCACATGCCGAAAATGGGTCGCGCCCTGATCGCCGACAGTACCGCGGCCATGGCCGGTTCGCTGCTGGGCACTTCGACCACTACCAGCTACATCGAATCCGCAGCCGGCGTGAGTGCCGGTGGCCGCACCGGCCTGACCGCCGTTGTCGTGGCGATTCTGTTCCTGTTGGCGCTGTTTTTTTCGCCATTGGCGGCCAGCATTCCAGCCTTTGCTACCGCGCCTGCACTGCTGTTCGTCGCGGTACTGATGACATCCGGCCTGGCCGAAATAGACTGGGACGACATCACCGTCGCAGCACCGGTCGTGGTCACTGCTCTGGCCATGCCGTTCACTTATTCCATCGCCAACGGCATCGCCTTCGGTTTCATCTCCTGGACCGCGATCAAGTTGCTGTCCGGCCGCGGCCGTGAGCTGAACCCGGCACTGGTGATTCTGTCGATTCTGTTCGTGATCAAGTTGGGTTGGTTCAACGCATGACTTTTGATTCCAAGGCTTACGCCGTTCAGCTCGAAGAGAAGGTCACGCGCCTGCGTGACCTGTTGGCCCCGTTCGGTGCGCCAGAACCTGCGGTGTTCGACTCGCCGCTGCAGAATTTTCGCCTGCGCGCCGAATTCCGCCTGTGGCGCGAAGCCGGTGAGCGTCACTACGCGATGTTTTCCCAGGAAGACAAGCGCACGCCGATCCTGATCGAAGAATTCCCGATCGCCAGCCTGCGCATCAACGAGTTGATGCCGCAACTGAAAGCGGCATGGCAAGCCAGTGCGGCTCTTAGCCACAAGTTGTTCCAAGTGGAGTTCCTGACCACCCTGGCCGGCGATGCGATGATCACGCTGTGCTATCACCGCCCGCTGGACGAGCACTGGCATGCGGCAGCGTCGAAACTGGCAGCTGACCTGAACGTCAGCGTCATCGGCCGCTCCAAGGGCAAACGCGAAGTGATCGGTCACGATTACGTGGTCGAGCAGATGGACGTCGGCGGTCGCACCTTCAGCTATCGCCAGCCGGAAGGCGCGTTCACCCAGCCCAACGGCACCGTGAACCAGAAGATGCTCAACTGGGCTTACGACTCACTCGGTGATCGCTCCGACGATTTGCTGGAGCTGTATTGCGGCAACGGCAACTTCACCTTGCCGCTCGCGACGCGCGTACGCAAAGTGCTGGCCACTGAAATCAGCAAGGCGTCGGTCAATGCCGCGTTGAGCAATCTCAGCGAAAACGCTGTGGATAACGTCACCCTGGTGCGCTTGTCCGCCGAGGAGCTGACCGAAGCCCTGAACGAAGTTCGTCCGTTCCGTCGTCTGCACGGTATCGATCTGAAGAGCTACGAGTTCGGTAGCGTCTTCGTCGATCCGCCTCGCGCCGGCATGGATCCGGACACCTGCGAGCTGACCCGTCGCTTCGACAACATCCTCTACATCTCCTGCAACCCGGAAACCCTGGCGGCCAACATCGCCCAGTTGCACGACACCCATCGCATCACCCGATGCGCAATGTTCGACCAGTTCCCGTGGACCCATCACATGGAATCCGGGGTCTTGTTGACCCGCCGGTAATTGTCAGTACCAGATATAAACCAGCCGTCATCACGACGGCTTTTTTGTGCGTGCTTAAAGGGGGATATCTGTCTTGCGCGGACGCCCGCCCTTACGGCCATTCGCCCGCGCAGCCTCTGCTTTGGCGGCGCTACTTTGGCGACCATTGCGCGAGGCGATGACCGACGCGGCCATATCCATCAGCGGCTTGCTGGCCGAAACCATCCCGGCGATGGAGACCTGCAGATCCTTGCCCTCGTGGCAAAGGGCTGTCCCGGAAAAGCCGACTTTCAGGTCTGCGAAATCCTCGACGTCGAAATCATCGAACTCCGGATAGTGCCGCACGGGCAACAGCACGCCACTGCCATCAATGAAATTGACCGCCAGGCGCGGTTCCACAAAGGTCACCGAAGTCGCCCGCAAACCGCCTTTGTGACGCACTTGGCCACGCTGGATGGCTTCATCCAGCACGGCTTCGGTTACGGGCCGATCCACCAACATTTTTGCTGTTATCGTTTTCATAGTTCGATCTCCACGCCCTCCGGAACGCCCATCAGCGCCAGTAGGGTCTTGTTCGTCTCGGGCTCATAGCAAGCCGAGCCAATCATGCAGGTCGTACTGGCGACCCTTTTTACCACCACGACTTCGCTGGTTTGCCAGTCCCATATCTGATGATCGAGGCAGACCGTGTGCAGCTTGTCCCACCAGATACACCGAGCGCGGCGCAAATGAGCGGGTTGTCCGAGCGCGTGACGCAACCCTTCCAGCACCGCCACAGGTGGCCTGCGAGAATGAGGAACCACGTCCCACAGTTCGACACTGTTGTGCCAGAAGCTGAATTTGAAGCGCGCACTCCAGGTTCCGGCATCCACATGTGCATGCGGCGGGCAGTGCTCATCGCGCAACATGATCACCATTGAAAACCCTTTGTAGCTGAATAATCTCATGCTAACCCATCCGTTAGGTTAATGAGCCCGAAGACCCGACACTCCCTGGAAAAACCGATAACTGGCGCTGTGTTGAATCATCACTGCGACTTTTGAGACTAGCGCCAAGGCTCGGCTCGAGCCGGTGGAGAACACCGCAAAATGGTAAGCAATCCTTTCCTCGTGCCTACAAAAAGCCGTCCCGAGGACGGCTGTCTTGGCTTGTCAGGGAATCAACCCGACTGGTTTTTTCGATACTCGGTGGTGGTGATGCCCGCATACCCCCAGTTATCCGTGTCGACTTCCTCGATCACAATGTGGGTCAGCTCCGGAGGCTTACCGAGGACTCGCTGCAAGGTGTCGGTGATTTCAGCGATGACCTGGGCCTTCTGCTCCCGGGTCACACCATCGCGGGTAATACGTACGCTGACGAAAGGCATGCTGGTTCTCCTGTTTGCTGATTAAGAAAGGCTTAGTGCTTGCCGCTGCTCATCACCAACTCTCTGTATCTGTGTGCAGGCATCTGATAAATACTGACTCACACACTTCATTTGATCCCCGGTGTAATCAATCATGCAGCGACAATTCGACGATCTTCAGCTGGGCAGCATCGAACTGTTTTGTCTGGCCGCTGAAGCCGGCAGCTTTACCGCCGCCGCGCTGGTGGCTGGTGTGACGCCGGCAGCCGTGAGCCGTTCGGTGTCGCGCATGGAGGAACGCCTGGGCGTGCGGTTGTTCGCCCGCACCACCCGCAGCGTCAAACTGACCGACAGTGGTCGGCGGTATTACGAGGAATGTCGCCAGGCGCTGGCGCAACTGGTCGAGGCCCAGCGCGAGGTCATGGGCCAGCAGCAGCCGTCCGGCACCTTACGCATCAGCATTCCCACCACCTATGCCCATCACCGGATTTTGCCGTTGTTGCCGGCATTTCGGGCACGCTTTCCAGCGGTGAAGGTCGAGTCGCACATCAGCAATCGCAACATCGATTTCGTCGGCGAAGGCTATGACATGGCGATCCGCGTGCGGGCGATTCCGGATTCCGGCCTAATCGCCCGACAGTTGGAAGACGCCGCGTTGGTGATGATTGCCAGTCCTGATTACCTGAAGCACGCGGGCATTCCACAAACGCTGGATGATCTTAAACAGCACGAGTGCATCCAGTACGAATTGCCCAGCAGCGGTCGGCGGATTGCCTGGCTGTTCAACGACAATGGCGTGCACCGGGAGATTCTGGCCGGGGGCAATCTCAGTTGTTCCGACGATGTGCTGGGCGGCGTGACCCTGGCCAAACACGGGGCGGGATTGTTTCAGACCTATCGCTTCATCGTCGAAAACGAACTGGCAGATGGTTCGCTGGTGGAAGTGCTCAAGCCGTATGGCGGACGCTCGCGACCGTTCACCCTGCTCTACCCGCAAACTCGCCATATGCCGTTGCGTTTGAGGGCGTTCATCGATTTTCTGGTGGAGCATCTGCCCCGCTGAAAAGCCGAAACCGTCCGATCACCGCACACATTAACCCTGAGAACCGCCTCTTCAATTGACCAAATTAACCAGCTAGTACAATTTATCTCCACAGGCTGAAACCCTCGGCCAATGCCAAAAATAATAAGTGGAGAGACTCCAATGCCCCCTATCGTTCTGGTGCTCAACGGCCCGAATCTGAACCTGCTCGGCACCCGTGAACCGGCGACTTACGGCCACGAAACCCTGGCCGACATCTCAGCGTTGTGCGGTCGTGCCGCCGAAGAGTTCGGCCTGGCGGTGGAGTTTCGCCAGACCAATCATGAAGGCGAACTGCTCGACTGGATTCACGCCGCGCGCGGCCGTTGTGCCGGGATCGTCATCAATCCAGCCGCCTGGACCCACACCTCGGTCGCGATCCGCGATGCCCTGGTCGCCAGCGAATTGCCGGTGATCGAAGTCCACCTGTCCAACGTTCATGCCCGCGAGCCCTTCCGCCACCACTCTTTTGTGTCGGCCATCGCCACGGCGGTGATGGCCGGTTTCGGCAGCCACGGCTATCGCCTGGCGCTGGAACATTTCAGTCAACGTTTGAAGGGGTGAAGGCCGTGACTCAGACCAACGCTGTACTGGCCGGACTGATCGGCGCCGGCATCCAGGCTTCTCGCACCCCGGCGCTGCACGAGCATGAAGGCGATGCCCAGGGTTTGCGTTACCTCTATCGCCTGATCGATCTGGACCAGTTGAAACTCGACAGCGGCGCCCTGTCCGACCTGTTAATAGCCGCCGAGCGGATGAATTTCACTGGCCTGAACATCACCTTTCCGTGCAAGCAGACGATCATCCCGCTGCTCGACGAGTTGTCACCAGAAGCCCGCGGTATTGGGGCGGTGAACACGGTTGTGCTGAAGGACGGCAAACGCATAGGCCATAACACCGATTGCCTGGGTTTCGCCGAAGGTTTCCGTCGTGGCTTGAAGGGCGTTGCCCTTGAGCGCGTCGTGCAAATGGGCGCCGGTGGCGCTGGCGCGGCAGTGGCCCATGCCCTATTGAGTGAAGGTGTACAGCTGCTGAACATTTTTGACGTGGACATCAGCCGTGCCCAGAGCCTGGCGGACAATCTCAATCAACATTTCGGCGTTGGCCGGGCTGTGGCGGGTCATGATTTGCCGAGCACCTTGGCCCAGGCTGACGGTCTGGTGAACACTACCCCCATGGGCATGAAAAAACTGCCGGGCATGCCCGTACCGATGGAACTGCTGCGAGGTGAGTTATGGGTGGCGGAGATCGTTTACTTCCCGCTGGAAACCGAACTGCTGCGCAACGCCCGCGCGTTGGGTTGCCGAACGCTGGATGGCGGCAACATGGCCGTGTTTCAGGCGGTGAAGGCGTTTGAGTTGTTCAGCGGCGTGGTGCCGGATGCGCAGCGGATGCTGGAGCATTTTCAGAGCATGAATGGTTAAACATCAAAAGATCGCAGCCTGCGGCAGCTCCTACAGTGGATGGCGTACATTCTGTAGGAGCTGCCGCAGGCTGCGATCTTTTAAAATGAATCAAGCCTGCAGATACCGCAAAACCGACTCGCAAATCATCTCGCGATGACGCTGCTTGATGCTTTCGTCCGGCAAGTCGACCTGAAAGATCTCACCGAAAGTATGGCGGTTCGACACGCGATAGAAACAGAACGAGCTGATCAGCAGATGCACATCCAACGGATCGAGCCCGGAGCGGAACACACCTTCCTCAGCACCGCGACGCAAAATCTCGCCCAGTGAATCGAGGATGGTGTTGTTCATCGCCTTGATCGCATCGGAGCGCTTCACGAATTCAGCGTTGTGAATGTTCTCGATGCTGACAATCCGCACAAAATCGACGTTGCGATCATGGTGGTCGAAAGTGAATTCCACCAGCCGCCGAATCGCTTCCACCGGCGCCAGTTCGGTCAGGTGCAGACGGTTTTCGGTGCTGCGGATATCGCCGTAGAGCTTCTCCAGCACCTCGACGTAGAGCTGTTCCTTACTGCCGAAGTAGTAATAGATCATGCGTTTTGAGGTGTGGATGCGCTCGGCAATCGCATCGACGCGAGCGCCGGAAAGCCCCTGCTGGACGAACTCGACAATCGCCTCTTGAAGGATATTTTCGCGGGTCTTTTCCGGGTTGTTCTTGCGACTCTTGCGCGGCTCGACAATCGGTTCGTCGGGCGCGGCGGAGAGTTCTGAAGTTATCGTCATTGCGGGCTCACGGCCATCACTGCACAGGTTGTGCGATTATGGGCCGCGCCGCACAGTGAAGGAAGTCGCGCGGCGGCGGTTTGTACCCGTGTTTACGATTTTCCTACAACTTTGCCTGACGTACGGCACCGCTTCGAGACTTGGCCATGGCCGCCAGTCGCACCGCGACGTTGGCTGCTCCGTAACCTGCGTAGCCATTCTTGCGCTGGATAATTTCAAAGAAGAACCGCCCTTCAAACGGTTCGGTATACACATGGAACAGCTCGCCACCTTGGGCATCGCGGTCGTAGAGCACGTTGTAATAGGCCAGTTCGCTGAGGAACTCGTCGTCGAAATCGAACCGCGCGGCGAGGTCATCGTAGTAATTGAGCGGGATATCCAGCAGCGGTACGCCCGCCTCCTTGGCCCGGCTGACTTCGGCAAAGATGTCGTCGCAATCGAAGGCGATGTGATGCACACCGGAGCCGCGATAACTCGACAGCGCGTGTGAGATCGCGGTGTTGCGGTTCTCGGAAATGTTCAGCGGCAGGCGGATCGAACTGTCCCGGCTGCGCAGCGCCCGACTCTTCACCAGGCCGTACGGGTCAGGCAGCACCACTTCATCGTCGGCCTCAAAATCCAGCAGGCTTTTATAGAACAGCACCCAACTGTCGAGGCTGTCGGCCGGCAGCGCCATGGCCATATGGTCGATGCGCTTGAGGCCGCCACTGGCCACGGCAGTGGGTTGCAGGTTGAAGTCGGTGCCATAGACATCGGCGTCCTGGTCCACCAGATAAATCAGGCTGCCATCCGGCGCGCGCACCGCAGCGAGTTCCAGTTCATTGGGGCCGACCAGTCCGCGATACGGCTGACCTTTGTAAGCCACGGCTCGGGCAAGAGCGCTGGCGCTGTCCTTGACCCGCACGGCGGTGGCGCACAGCGAGGGGCCGTGAGCCTCGAAAAAACTGTGGGCGAACGAGTAAGGCTCGGAGTTGAGGATCAGGTTGATATCCCCCTGACGCAGCAGGCTCACGCTCTTGGAACGATGTTGCCCTGCCTTGACGAAGCCCAGCCGCTCCAGCCAATGGGACAGCTTGGCGCCAAGGCTTTCGTCCACGGCGAATTCAAGAAACTCGATGCCGTTGTACTCGCTGGCCTTGGGCGTCTCGAACAGAATGTCGGGGTTGACCGTTGGTTTGGTTTCCTGCGCCAGCCGCTCGTGGGTTTTCTCTTCCAGGTACAGCAACGACCGCAAACCGTCGGCAGCATTGGCCCGTGGCGGCGCGGCGCGGAAGCCGTCGTTGAAGATCTCCAGCGACAACGGCCCGGTGTAACCGCTCTTGATGATCGGCGCGAGGAAACCCGGCAGATCGAATTCACCCTGGCCCGGGAAACAGCGGAAATGCCGGCTCCACTCCAGCACGTCCATGGCCAGGATCGGCGCGTCGGCCATTTGCACGAAGAAAATCTTGTCGCCGGGAATCTCGGCAATCGCGCTCGGATCACCCTTGAGCGACAGCGTGTGAAAGCTGTCCAGCAACACGCCGAGGTTTGGATGATCAGCCTGACGGACGATGTTCCACACCTGTTGATAAGTGTTCACGTGGCGGCCCCAGGCCAGCGCTTCATAGCCGATCCGCAAACCACGAGCACCGGCGTGTTCGGCCAGCAGGCGCAAGTCGTCGACTAAAATCTGCTCATCGCCGATGGCGTCGGCCGAGGCGTTGCTGCACACCAGCACCAGGTCCGTGCCCAGTTCCTGCATCAGGTCGAACTTGCGCTCGGCCCGCTCCAGGTTGCGCGGCAGGCGGTCGCGGCGGCAGCCCTCGAAATCCCGGAAGGGTTGAAACAGCGTGATCGCGATCCCGAGATCGGCGCACATCTGTTTAATTTCCCGCGGGCTGCCGTCGTAGTAGAGAAGGTCATTCTCGAAAATCTCTACCCCGTCAAAACCGGCGGCGGCGATGGCTTCAAGTTTTTCCGGCAGGGTACCGCTCAAGGACACGGTGGCAATGGAACGCTGCATATTTCGACTCCGGTGGTGGAGACAATCTTGTTAGGGGCATTGCACGCTTTGCTTTTATGTAGGAGCTGCCGAAGGCTGCGATCTTTTGATGCTGGTTTTTAAGATCAAAAGATCGCGGCCTCGTTTCACTCGACAGCTCCTACAGGGATCGCGTTTATCTTGGAGTGAATTATTGGGTGCAAGATCCCGCACAGCAATTCAAAGTGTACTACCCGGTTAGTTTTGCGTGCGATTATCGAACACAATGCCCCTCGGCGAATTGACGATTTTTCGTCCACTGCGCAACATCAACGCCACATTGGGTCCGGCCGTAAACAACAGGACCCGGTTACCAAAGACCCAGAACACCACATAAAAATAATCGGTGGCCTACATGACTCCTTCTCAAAGCTCTCCCGTGGAGCGTTCCTCCATGACTCCTGCCACTGGCGGCATCGGCGATAAAATCCGCGGCGCCATGGCGGTCGGCAAAACCCGTTGGGGCATGCTGGCGCTGGTGTTCTTCGCCACCACCCTGAACTACATCGACCGCGCCGCCCTCGGCGTGATGCAGCCTATCCTCGCCAAGGAAATGAGCTGGACGGCGATGGACTACGCCAACATCAACTTCTGGTTCCAGGTCGGCTACGCCATCGGTTTCGTGCTGCAAGGCAGGTTGATCGATCGGGTCGGCGTCAAGCGCGTGTTCTTCTTCGCCGTGCTGCTCTGGAGCCTGGCGACCGGCGCCCATGGCCTGGCCACTTCGGCCGTTGGCTTCATGGTCTGCCGATTCATTCTGGGACTGACGGAAGCCGCCAACTACCCGGCGTGCGTGAAGACTACCCGGTTGTGGTTCCCGGCCGGCGAACGCGCCGTGGCCACCGGCATTTTCAACGCAGGGACCAACGTCGGTGCGATGTTCACCCCCATGTTGTTGCCGCTGATCCTCCATGTCTGGGGCTGGCAGGCCGCGTTCCTGTGCATGTCGGCACTGGGCGGGATCTGGTTGCTGTTCTGGGGCTTGAAGTACTTCAACCCGGAAGATCACCCGAGCGTTAAACAATCGGAATTGGATTACATCCAGAAGGAAGTAGAGCCGGAACAATCCCGCGTACCGTTCTCGAAAATCCTGCGCATGCGTGGCACCTGGGCCTTCGCCCTGGCTTACGCGATCACCGCGCCGGTGTTCTGGTTCTACCTCTACTGGCTGCCGCCGTTCCTCAATCAGCAATACAACCTGGGGATCAACGTGACCCAGATGGGTATCCCGCTGATCATCATTTACCTCACTGCCGATTTCGGCAGCGTCGGCGGCGGGATCCTGTCCTCGTTCCTGATCGGCCGTGGTGTCAACCCGATCAAGGCGCGGCTGATGTCCATGTTCCTGTTCGCCTGCTGCATCGTCGGCGTGATCATGGCGGCGGGCTCGAGCAGTCTGTGGGTCGCGGTGTTCGCCATCTCCCTGGCCATCGGTGCGCACCAGGCCTGGACCGCGAACATCTGGAGCCTGGTGATGGACTACACGCCTAAACACATGATGAGCACGGTGTTCGGCTTCGGTGGCATGTGCGCGGCTATCGGAGGGATGTTCATGACCCAGTTGGTCGGCCACATTCTGACGGTCACCAACAACAACTACACCGTGCTGTTCACCATGATTCCGGCGATGTACTTCATCGCGCTGATCTGGATGTACTTCATGGCACCGCGCAAGATTCCTACCGTCACCCCGTAAAACCCCTCCCCCGGCAGGCCTGATTCCAGGCCTGCCCTGCTTCTCTCACCGACGACTCTGCTGCCAGGCTGCTGCCAACCCGCTGCAGCAAATTACCGCGATCCCGACCACCGTGGTCAGCGTCGGCGTGTGAGAAAACAGCAACCAACCCAACAAACCAGCAAAGACAATCTGGCAATAACCGAACGGCGCCAACAACGCAGGGGCGGCGTGACGGAAGGCTTGCGTCAGAAACAGGTGAGCCGTCATCCCGCAGGCGCCCAGCGCCACCATCATGAATCCATGGCCCAGGCTGGGGACTTGCCAAAAGAATGGCACCAGCGCGCTCATCACCAGCGTGTTGCACAGCCCGGCGAAGAAGTTGCTGGTGGTTGGGCTATCGATGTTGCTGAGCTTGCGAGTGAGCAACTGATAGAAGCAGAAAAACAGTGCCGAGCAGAGCGGCAGCAACACCGCCGGGGTAAAGAGTTCTCCGCCGGGATGGACAATGATCAACACGCCGATGAATCCACAAATCACCGCAATCCACTGGCCACGCGTGACGTGCTCGCGCAGCAGTGGCACCGACAGCGCAGTCACCAGAACCGGCGCAAGAAAGTTGACCGCCGTGGCTTCGGCCAAGGGGATGTACTGTAAGCCGGTGGTGAAAAACAGACTGGTGCCCAGCAGGCACAACGCCCGCAACAGCTGAAGTAACGGCCGTTTGGTTCGTAGGACACCCAGCCCGGATTGCGGCAGAAAAATCCCGGCCATGAGTAAGGTGTGAACCAGATAACGGGCCCAGACCACCATGACGATCGGATAGAACCCTGAGAGGTATTTCGACAGGGCGTCGTGACTGGAAAACAGGAAGGTCGCAACGACGATCAGCAGAATCCCTTTGAAGGGTTGGTTTACGCCGGAGAGCGGAGTGCTGACGGTCATGTGGTTTTCCTTGTGCTTCGCGAGTTCCAATAACTTAGAACCCGGTTCCAGATTCTCACATAGCCACACAGTAAAAGTGGGCGAACAACGCACACGATTTGCAGAGCAAGGATTTACTGCCGTTAGTTAAACATCTCAGACGCCAGACTTGCTGCTGACAACTCTTCGGTAATTTTCAACAACAGTGGCGCCAACTCATGTAGTCGAGCCCCCGGCATCCGCGCGCTTGGGCCAGCAATACTCAATACGCCGATTACCCGCCCATCACTTGGGTGCCGCACCACTGCCGCAATCGCTGAAGTGCCCACAGCCGAACTTTCCTCGACCCAGGCATAGCCCTGCTCCCGCGCCAGCCGCAGCCGTTCCAGCAATTCAATGTTGGAACGCGGAGCGTTCGGCCCGAGGTCTTTGGGCCGTTCACCACCCTGGCGCTCTACCAGCGACAAGGCTTCAGCATCGCTCATGCACGCCAACCAGGCATGGCCTGATGCGGTATAAAACAATGGCGCGTCGCGGCCCATGTCCGGGTCGTAACGCAACCCCGAACGGGCGCCCTGGGATTTGGCAATCCAGATCTGCCGTTCACCTTCGATAATGCCTAGACGCACCAGTTCTCCGGTTTCATGGGCCAGACGATCAAGCACCGGCTGCACGATATCGGCGCCGCTGCTCGACAGATAGCGGAACCCCATTGCCACCAGTTTGGTTGACAAGTGATAGCGCAAATTCTCTGGATTCTGCCGCACGTAGCCCAGGCGAATCAGCTCGGCGAGTAAGCGGTGAGTCGCGCTTTTTGGAATGTCGAGTTGCTCTGCCAATGCCTGCATCTGCAGCCCGCGGGGGTCACTGGTGAGGCTTTCCAGCACACTGAAAACACGTTCGATCTGACTGCCGGTCATGGGAGGGTCCACACTAAATTTTCCAGATTCTAAAAGACAAACCAAGTAATGCGAAATCTGGAACCCACAGTCCGGCAACCGTGCTCGACAAATAATTTCCGATACAGGCCGTCGCCTGCCCGATAAAAACCCGTCGCCTGAAGGAATTAGATGGGTTGTCCGTGTTCAATACGAGTCTGGAGTATTCCCGGCAACCCACCACTGGTTGCCGGGAAGGCTCCTGCGCGCAACAAAAGATGGACGACCGGACTGGCGCCGCTCCCACTCAGCAGCAACACTCATCCCCACGGACATTCAGAGGGTTCCCACATGCTATGGAAAAAAGGCCGACGCAGCGACAACGTGGTCGATGCCCGTGGTGATGATTCTGGCGGCGGTGGTGGCGGGATGCGCTTCGGTGGCGGCAAGGGCCTGAGCCTGATGGCAATTATCTTGATCGTCGGGATCGGCTGGATCACCGGCCAGGACCCGATGCAAATCCTCGGGCAACTGACCGGGCAAATGAGCGAGCAATCGGCACCGGCCCCGACTCAAACCCGCAAGGCACCGCCGGCCACTGATGAAGGAGCCGAGTTCGTGCGCTCGATCCTCGGTGATAGCGAGGACACTTGGGGTCAGATTTTCCAGCAGGCCGGTCGTCAATATAAGAACCCGACCCTGGTACTGTTCAGTGGCCGCGTCAACTCGGCGTGCGGCCTGGCCTCTTCGGCGACCGGCCCGTTCTATTGCCCGGCGGACCAGAAGGTCTACCTGGACATGAGTTTCTTCCAGGAAATGTCCCAACGTTTTTCCGCTGCTGGCGACTTCGCTCAGGCCTACGTGATCGCTCACGAAGTCGGACACCATGTGCAGACCTTGCTCGGCGTTTCAGCGAAAATTCAGACCGCCCGCCAACAGGGTCGGCAGATGGAAGGCGACGGCGGTTTGCTGGTACGCCAGGAACTGCAGGCCGATTGCCTGGCCGGAGTCTGGGCCAACAATGCGCAGAAACGGCTGAACTGGCTGGAGCCCGGTGACATCGAAGAAGCCTTGAACGCCGCCAACGCCATCGGCGATGACCGCTTGCAACAGCAAGGTCAGGGTCGTGTGGTGCCGGACTCGTTTACTCATGGTACGTCGGCGCAAAGGGTGCGCTGGTTCAAAACCGGATTCGCGCAAGGCCAGGTCGGCCAGTGCGATACCTTTGCAGCGAAAAACCTATAAATGAATAAGTGGCTGTTAACTCTACTGATCACCTGCGCAAGCGCCCAGGCTGCCGAGCATGCGGTCAAGGAGGTCAGCCCCGGACGCCTGCTGCTGACTGCAGGTGAAATCGCGGTGGGCATCGGCCCGGCGCCGAAGAAAATCGAACGCGTGCTGATCATCATCCATGGTCGATTGCGCAATGCCGATACCTATCGCCAGAGCGCCGAGCGCGCGGCCGAACAGGCCGGGCAAAGCGCGACCACCTTGGTGCTCGCCCCGCAATTTCTCAATGAAACCGACATCTCGGCCCATCCCGTGGCTGACAGCGTATTGCGCTGGCAGGGCAATGACTGGATGGCGGGCGGTTTATCCACCGCTCCGTTTTCCCTGAGTTCCTACGCGGCGCTCGACGAAATCATCGCCCGAATCGGCGATCGAAAACAGTTTCCGGACGTGAAGCAGATTGTCATTGCCGGTCACTCCGGTGGCGCTCAGGTGGTGCAGCGATACGCGTTGCTGGGCCACGATCAGCCAGCGCTCAAGGCGGCCGACATACAGGTGCGTTACATCATTGCCAACCCGTCGTCTTATGCGTATTTCGATGAGCGACGGCCGGCGGCGTTCAAACACGCCGGTTGCCCGAATTTCAATCGCTGGAAATATGGACTGGTGGATTTACCCGCCTATGCCGTAGGGCAAACCGCCAAGCAGTTGGAGGAAAACTACGTCAAACGCGATGTCGTTTATTTACTCGGGCAGCAGGACAGCGACCCGAAGCAGCCGGCGCTGGATAAAAGCTGTGAGGCCCAAGCTCAGGGAGCCAATCGATTGGCTCGTGGGCGTAATTATTTTGCTTATCTGAAGCGGCTGCATCCTCAAGGTTTGAATCAGCAACTGATTGAAGTGCCAGGGGTCGGGCATGATGGGGATGGGATGTTTAACTCGCCGCAGGGGCAGAAAGCGTTGTTTCAATAAAAGCAAAAAGATCGCAGCCTTCGGCAGCTCCTACAGATGTACACGATTCCACTGTAGGAGCTGCCGAAGGCTGCGATCTTTTGATTTTGAATCTCAAGCCGAAAGCATCTGCCGCAACACCACACAATCCGCCGCATGCCAATCCGCCAACTCAGGCCAGGGATTATCCGGCAGGTTCACCAACACCGTCCGCGCCCCTGCCGCCCGACCGCAATCCAGATCAAAGCGGTAGTCACCGACCATCACCATCTCACTGGCAGGGACATTCCAGGCCTGGGCCAATTTCAGCAAACCACCGGGATGCGGTTTTGGCGGTGCTTCATCTCGACCCAGCACATCCTCCACCGCAAAGCAGTCGGCCAAGCCGATCGCCTCCAGCGTGACGTGCGCCAGTTCGCGAGCATTGCGCGTGAGAATTCCCAGGCGATAACCGCGCCCGGCCAGTTCACGCACCAGTTCTACTGCGCCCGGTGCCGCTTTCGAACCCAGCGCCAGGTCCCGCTCGTGTTCCAGCAACCACGCATGTTTGGCTGCGGCTTCATCGGCCGGGAGCGCGGCGAGGTGGCTGAGGATGTCGTCTTCGGCAGGAATCGCCAACGCCACGCGGATCGCCGCGAAGTCATGCACGGCCACCGTCAGGGTGCCGTCCATGTCGAACACCCAGTGCCGCACCTCGGCCAGGCTCATGCCCAATCCTTGCGGTGGCGAATCAGGCCTTCCTGCGTGACCGACGCCACCAATTGCCCGGCGCGGTTGAACACGCTGCCACGGGAGAAACCGCGCGAGTTGCCCGCCCAAGGACTGTCCATCGCATACAGCAACCAATCATCGGCACGTAGATCCTGATGGAACCACAGCGCGTGATCGAGACTGGCAACCTGCATGTCTTTCTGCCAGACCGATTTGCCATGGGGCTGCATCGACGTGGTCAACAGGCCGAAATCCGAGGCGTAGGCCAGCAAGTATTTATGCAGTGCCGGAGAATCGGCCAAGGCACCGTCGGCGCGAAACCAGACGTACTTGATCGGATCGGACGGCTGCGGGTTGTAGGGATCTTTCTCGGTGATCGGTCGGAACTCGATCGGTTTCGGGCACAGCAACTTTTCACGCATGTGCTCGGGAATCAGGTGCGCACGCTGCTGAGCAAGCTCCAGCTCTGACGGCAGGTTTTCCGGGCCGACCACGGTTGGCATCTCGGACTGATGCTGGAAGCCTTCTTCGTCGTACTGGAACGACGCACTGCAGGTGAAAATCGGGTTGCCCTTCTGGATCGCCGTCACCCGGCGCGTGCTGAAACTGCCACCGTCGCGCACCCGATCAACCTGATAAACCACAGGCAATGCGGAATCGCCGGGACGCAGGAAATAACCATGCATCGAATGCACGTGGCGCGCTTCTTCGACCGTCTGACTGGCCGCCGACAGGGACTGCCCGATCACCTGACCACCGAACAGCTGACGAAAACCCAGGTCCTGGCTGCGGCCACGGAACAGGTTTTCTTCAATCGGTTCCAGGGTCAGCAGGTCAACCAGATCATCCAACACTTGGCTCATTCAGACTCTCCTCACACAACGCATGCCGCGCAGTCTTGGCTGCGACGGTCGATTCAATTTCTGGCCAGGGCCCATGGGAGCCATTGTAAACGTCCGTGCCGGCTTATCCATGCAAGGTTTGCAGCCATTGTTCACGGGTGATGCGGTACAGCGCATGGTGACGCAGGGGATGATCGGCCGCGAGCATCGGGTGGTCGAAATCATCGGCTGAATCATGGTGCATGCCGATGGCCTGCATGACTTTCTGCGACGGCATGTTGGTTTCGGTGGTGAAGGACACGACTTCTTTCAGCGCCAACCGGTCAAACCCGCAGCGCAGAGCGGTCCACGCCGCTTCACTGGCGTAGCCAAGCCCCCAGTGCTCGCGGGCCAGGCGCCAGCCGATTTCGGTGGCCGGGGTAAAGCGCGCGTCGAAGCCGACCTCTGCGAGCCCGGTAAAACCGATAAATGCCCCGGTGTCCTTGCGTTCCAGCGCCCAGAGACCGAAGCCATGTTCGGCAAAATGGCCACGAATCCGTCCGATCAGCGAAGCACTTTCCAGCCGACTCAAGGGCGCCGGAAAATATCGCATCACCTGTGGATCGGCGCACATCGCCGCAAACTCCGGCAAATCCTCATCGCGCCACTGCCGCAACAGCAGTCGCGCGCTCTCGAGTTCCAGTATCGGTTCCATCATCTCCCCCTTCCCATGCCGCAAGTCTACAACGCTGGTAGGATCCGTCCTTCATTCCTACAGGCTTTCTTAGATAAACCCGTCATGCCCCTGCCCCTGATCTACCACGAAGACTACAGCCCCGAGTTCCCGGCGGATCATCGCTTCCCCATGGACAAGTTTCGCCTGCTGCGCGATCACCTGGTGGACAGCGGGCTGACCCGGGACGCTGACCTGCTGCGCCCCGACCTCTGCCCGCCAGAGATTCTCGCGCTCGCACATGACCCTGCGTATATCGAACGCTACATGGGCGGCGAGTTGTCCCGCGAAGACCAGCGGCGCCTCGGCCTGCCGTGGAGCGAAGCCCTGGCCCGGCGCACAGTACGTGCGGTTGGCGGCTCGCTGCTGGCGGCCGAGCAGGCGCTGGAACATGGTTTGGCCTGTCACTTGGCCGGAGGCACCCATCACGCGCATTACGACCATCCTGCCGGGTTCTGCATCTTCAATGACCTGGCCGTGATCAGCCATTTCCTGCTGGAAAGCGGCCGGGTGAATCGGGTACTGATCTTCGACTGCGATGTGCATCAGGGCGACGGGACTGCACGGATTCTGCACAACACCCCGGACGCGGTGACCGTTTCCCTGCACTGCGAGAAGAACTTTCCTGCACGCAAGGCCGAAAGTGACTGGGACATTCCACTGCCCATGGGGATGGGCGATGCCGATTACCTGAAGGTGGTGGACGATGCGCTCAACTATTTGCTGCCGCTCTACCAACCTGACCTGGTGTTGTACGACGCCGGTGTCGATGTACATAAAGATGACGCGCTCGGCTACCTGAAACTGACAGACGAAGGCGTTGCCGCTAGGGATGAAAGCGTGATGCGTCATTGCCTGGGCCGGGATATTCCGGTGGTCGGGGTGATCGGCGGCGGCTACAGCAAGGACCGCAAGGCGTTGGCGCGCCGTCATGGAATCCTCCATCACAGCGCGCAGCGGGTCTGGCAGTCATCAGGTTGTCATTGAGGTGTGAGTCTTTACCCACAATGCCTGTGGAACTGCCTGTGGATAACCTGAGTGAAAGGTCCTACAGGCCATGCTGCATATAGCCTGTAAAGGGGTGGTTGTTTTTTAACCAGCCATTTGAAACGACACAGTTCCAATGTGGGAGCGGGCTTGCTCGCGAAAGCGGTGTATCAGTCGACATCAATGTTGCATGTTAAATCGCTTTCGCGAGCAAGCCCGCTCCCACATAGATCTGTGCTGGTAGAATGCGCGGCTTATTCCGCCATACCGCAGCGCTTCCCATGACCCAATCTTCCGTCACTCACTCCCCCCACGTCGCCATCATCGGCGGCGGCCCTGCCGGTTTGATGGCGGCTGAAGTGCTGAGCCAGGCCGGGATCAAGGTTGATCTGTACGACGGCATGCCTTCGGTAGGGCGGAAATTCCTGCTGGCCGGCGTGGGTGGCATGAACATCACCCATTCCGAAGCCTACCCGGCGTTTCTGTCACGCTACGCCGAACGCGCTCCGCAGATTGCACCGCTGTTGCGAGGTTTCGGGGCCGAAGCGTTATGCCAATGGATTCATGAGCTGGGCATCGAAACCTTTATCGGCAGCTCCGGGCGAGTCTTTCCTACAGACATGAAAGCCGCCCCCCTGTTGCGTGCATGGCTCAAACGTCTGCGAGACAGCGGCGTCGTTATCCACACCCGTCACCGCTGGCTCGGCTGGGATGACCGCGGTGGATTGCGCATCGACAGCCCCGAGGGCGAAAAAACCGTCAAACCTGACGCAACCTTGCTGGCCCTCGGCGGCGGCAGCTGGTCGCGCCTCGGATCGGACGGCGCCTGGATGCTGCCACTGGAACAACGCGGCGTAGGACTCGCGCCGCTGCAACCGAGTAATTGCGGCTTCGAGGTGCAGGCCTGGAGCGAGTTGATGGTCAGCAAATTCGCCGGCGCACCGCTGAAAAACATCGCCATTGGCCTCAATGACGACGTGCCGCGGCTCGGGGAATGTGTGATCACGGCAACCGGGATTGAAGGCAGTTTGATCTACGCCTTGTCGGCGCCGATCCGCGAAGTCATTAATCAGCACGCCTCGGCAACCATTCACCTCGACCTGTTGCCGGGCAGGCCTGTGGATAAGGTTCAGGCTGCACTGAGCAGACCACGCGGTTCACGCTCCATGGCTAAACATCTGCACAGCCAGCTCGGGATCGATGGTGTGAAAGCGGCGTTGCTGCGCGAACTCACTCCGGCCGAATGCTTCGCCGATCCGGCGCTGCTGGCCAAAGCGATCAAGGCGCTGCCACTGACGTTGGTGAAAACCCGCCCACTGGACGAGGCCATCAGCAGCGCGGGGGGTGTGATGTTCGAAGCGATGGATGAACGTTCGATGCTCAAGCAACTGCCTGGCGTGTTCTGCGCGGGGGAAATGCTGGATTGGGAAGCGCCGACGGGGGGCTATCTGCTGACCGCGTGTTTCGCCAGTGGGCGCGCGGCGGGGTTGGGGATGGTGGAGTGGTTGAAACACAAGGGCTGAGGACTGAGGCGCGGCCATCGCGAGCAAGCTCCCCACATTCGACCGAGTTCTTCCAGAAAGAATGCAGTTAATGTGGGAGCGGCGGTGCGGCGATCCGACTTGCTCGCGAAGGCGGCCTAACAGACGTCGCGTGTTTTCAAGGCTTCTTCTTACGCGGCCCAGTATTGAACACTGGCACCTTCCGCACAGGCTTGATCGAAGGCTCCGGCGCCGACGCATCACCGCTCTCAACCCACTTGCCCAGATTGCGTTTACCACCACTGGAGGTCTTCGGCTTCTTCGGTTTTTTCGGCTTTTTGACCACCTGACCGCTGGCATCGGTATCCGGCACCCGGTGCTCAGGCTCGAAGTCATGCTCCATCTGGCGAGGCAATGTCTGACGGGTCAACGTCTCGATGGCCGACAGCAGATTCACTTCATCGGCGCAGACCAGCGAAATCGCCTGCCCGGATGCACCCGCGCGTCCGGTACGACCGATCCGGTGGATGTAGTCCTCAGCCACGATCGGCAGGTCGAAGTTGACCACCAATGGCAAATCTTCGATATCCAGACCACGGGCCGCAACGTCGGTGGCCACAAGAATCTGCACTTCACTGGCCTTGAAACGGTCCAGTGCACGCTGGCGGGTTGCCTGAGGTTTGTCGCCGTGGATGCCGTCGGCATTGATGCCCAGGCCCTGAAGCTTTTCCACCAGTGCGTCTACGCCGTTGCGGGTCTTGGCGAACACCAGCACCTGCTTCCACTTACCCTTGCGCAGCAAATGGATGAACAGTTCCGGCTTGCGCTTCTTGTCGACCGTCACCACCCATTGCTTGACGGTGTTGGCGGCCACGTTGCGCGGGCTGACTTCGATGCTCAGTGGATCGTTGAGCATTTGTCCGGCCAGCAAGCGGATTGCGTCGGAGAAGGTCGCGGAGAACAACAGCGTCTGACGTTGCTTGGGCAACACGCGGTAGATATTCCCCAGCTCCTCGGAGAAGCCCAGATCAAGCATGCGATCGGCTTCGTCCAGAATCAGGGTTTGCAGCTGATTGAACTTGAGGGCCTTCTGGCGATACAGGTCGAGCAAACGACCCGGTGTCGCCACCAGCACGTCAACACCCTTGCGCAGCTTCATCATTTGCGGGTTGATGCTGACGCCGCCGTACACCGCGTAAGTGCTCAACGGCAGGTTCTCGGCGTACTGACGCACGGCTTCGTGAACCTGTTCGGCCAATTCGCGGGTCGGCACCAGGATCAGTGCGCGCACCGAGTTAGACGCCACTTTCGGCCCTTCCATGGCCAGCAATTGCAGGAGCGGCAGCGCGAAGCCGGCGGTCTTGCCAGTCCCGGTCTGGGCGGCGGCCATCAGGTCGCGACCGGCCAGCACCGCCGGAATGGCTTGCGCCTGAACCGGCGTCGGGGTCTGGTAGCCGAGCGTCTCGAGAGAGCGCAGCAAGGGTTCGATCAGGCCAAGGGTGGCGAAAGTCATGGGATTACCGTAGGAAAATTCAGCGCAGTTGTGCAAAACGAGTGTGCAATGGCGCGCAGTTTACCCTAATTCACACGGGATTCTGTCGGCACCGCTACGGCAGGTTGAACGGGAGTTCGACGCCACTGCGGCAACCCGATCAACACCACGGCACTGATGATCACCAGCATCGCCAGTCCTTCTTCAATACCAATGGTCTCACCGACAAACACGATCCCCAGCAACACCGCCACCGCCGGGTTGACGTAGGCATAACTGGTGGCCGCCGCCGGCCGCACGTTTTTCAACACATACATATAAGCGTTGAAAGCGATGATCGAGCCAAAGAAAGTCAGATAAGCCAGGGCCGCCCAACCTTCGATCGGCGGCATGGCTTCCAGATGCTCACCACTCAGTGCACTGCCGATCAACAGGACCACGCCGCCCACCAGCATTTCCACAGCGCTGGCCATCGCGCCCTGGGGCAGCGGCAGGTGTTTGCTCCACACCGAACCGAAGGCCCAGGAAGCTGCCGCGAAAATCAGCAATAAGGCGCCCAGCGGGCTCGATTGCAGGTTAGAACCGAGGTTGAGCATGGCAATGCCGATCAGCCCGAGCACAATCCCGGCCCATTCGAGACGGGTATTACGCGCGCCCCAGAAATATCCGCAGAGCAAGGTAAACAGCGGCACCGTCGCCACCGCCAACGCCGCCACACCCGAGGCGACGCCCGTGTGCTCGGCCACGCTCACCGCGCCGTTACCAAAGCTGAGCAGCAAAATCCCGATGATCCCGGCGGCTTTCCACTGCGCCCAGGTCGGTGCCGGCGCCCCGCGCCAGCGCAGGAACGCATACATCAGCGTCCCGGCAATCACAAAGCGAATCCCGCCGAGCATCAATGGCGGCCAGTACTGCACGCCGATGCGAATGACTAGATAGGTCGAGCCCCAAATCACGTACAACGCGAAAAAGGCAGCGATCAACGGTAAGGGAAAACGACGTAAGCCAGGCATGGGTCAGCTCGTAGGCAAGACAAGTGAAAGGCTATTCTAGAAAGGCCAGCGGCTTAAATTAAGTTACAAAACCTGTTTATAGCGCCGGTACACTTTTCAAAACACGGAGATTGCCGTTATAAACCGTGCTTTCGAAAGTCAGTCATTTTTCAGGAATACCACGATGGACAAATACGACCGCATGCTCCTCAGCGCCCTGTTGGAAAACGGTCGTGCGTCCTACGCCGACCTGGCGCGCAAAGTGAACCTGTCCGCCCCGGCCGTAGCCGAGCGCGTCGCTAAACTGGAAGCCTGCGGGGTCATCACGGGTTACCAGGCGAAAGTCGACATGGCCAAGCTTGGCTTGCCGATCCAGTGCGTGATCGAACTGCGCTTGAACCAGCACGGCAACCAGAAGGCCTACGACGACCTGATCAAAATCCCACAACTAACCGAATGCCACCGGGTGACGGGTGATCCGTGCGTGATCATGCAAGCGGCGGTCGGGTCGATGCCGGAGCTGGAAGAGTTGATCAACCGGATCGCCAAGTTCGGGTTCAGCAAGACGTCAATTGTGTTGTCGAGCGCGATAGAGAAGCGCGTGCCGTTGGGGCAGTTGGAAGGGAATGGTAAATAGCGATCCCGTAGGAGCTGTCGAGTGAAACGAGGCTGCGATCTTTTGATTTTGCTCTTTAAAAACAAGATCAAAAGATCGCAGCCTCGTTTCACTCGACAGCTCCTACAGAAGTTCAGCGGTATCGTCAGAATCCGCGAACGCCGCTATATCCGGCGCCCAACAAACACGGCATATCTTTTAAACGAACCCATGGTTCCGTCCGCCAATGCAGCAGACTCAACGTGCCTCCTGCCCATTCCATCAAGCGCAAACTCGGCGCCTGATTCGAAGCAACCCCGCCACTGTCCCGCAGCATCGGCACCACGTGATGGGTCAGCCAACGCCGCAGATTCCGGTTCTCCGGGCAGTAGTGATAGACCAGCATCGCGTATACACCGGACTCACTCAGCATCAATGTCTCTTGAGGTTCGTCGCTTCCGGACAAACACACCATCCGACGTTGATCGGCGTCGAGCTTGAGGGCTTGCCGGCCGTTTATATCCACGCCCATTAACCGGCCGATATCGCGGGCGCAGAACCACGCCTCAGCATGCAGTAACAGTGCTCGCAGCTGGATGTGATGGCGGATGAATGTTTTGGGGATGAAGTGAGCTGCGCTCGCAACTGATTGCGCAGAGTCTTCAGGGGGATTGGGGGTAACTTTGATCATGGCGAATCTCCTGAGAAAGTGGGAGCTGCCAGCATCACTTGCAGATGATGGGTGGCAGCTATGCGCGGGTCTGCAAGACCGAGTAGGAGACCACCCCGGCAGACCCGAAGGTCTCCCGCACACAGCTACCATAAATCGATGGTCGCTCATTAAAGCGACGCGATTATAGGTGCGCCGGTGGTCTCATAACAAACTGTCGGCGGGCTTGCAGACCCGGTCGCTGAATTGGCAGCGACGTTGGAGAGGTTATCGATGCCACAGGTACGGGGCAAGACGGACAAATTCCTAATATTGGGTAGGAGCGATCGTCACATCAGAGTCATCGTTAAACACCCTATAAACCTGCATCGCGAGCGCGTGCCGTCGGGGGATGTGAAAGGAAAAATGGTTCTTCTGTAGGAGCTGTCGAGTGAAACGAGGCTGCGATCTTTTGACTTTGCTTTGTAAGAAACAAGATCAAAAGATCGCAGCCTCGTTTCACTCGACAGCTCCTACGGGTGTCAGGGTGTTCGGGGGTGCGGTGTTTTCAGAACCCGCGATGCCGCTTCAGATGCTCATTGATCTTCGCCGCTGGCACTTTCTGCAAGCTGACGAGCAGATCATGCGACAACTCGCGCAACCCATGCTTCTGCCGCAACTCCTGGGCCAAATGCGCCGTCAGATTGGCCGCCATCTCGGCATCGGCCATGGCCCGGTGAGCTTTACCGGTGTGGGGCTGGTTGGCGAACGTGGTGAGGGTGCCGAGTTTGTGGTTCGGCGCGGCGGGCATCAAACGGCGGGCGAGTAGCAGCGAGCAGGCAAAGTTCTGCAAGCGTGTGCGCTTGATGCGACCGAGCTCAAAGTCCCAGAACTTCTGGTCAAACGCGGCGTTGTGCGCCAGCAGCGGTGTGATGCCGACGAATTCGTTGACCTCATTCATCACCTGCTCGGCCGATGGCGCGGTGCGCAGCATGGCGTTGCTGATGCCGGTGAGTTGCTCGATGAAGGCCGGGACGCGCACGCCGGCATTCATCAGGCTTTGGTAACGCTCGACGATGCGCCCCTGTTCAAGGATCACCACGGCAATTTCCGTGGCCCGGCAGCTGCTGCTCGGGGAGATCCCGGTGGTTTCAAAGTCGATGACTGCTATACGTTCCAAACCTGTTTCAACTCCGTAAAAATCAGTTCTTGAGCAGCAACGCGCCTTCGATCGGCACGTAGCGGCTGGCGGCGCGGATCAGCGAGTTGGCCGTCAGGCCCGGCACGCCGTAGGCCACGGCTTGCACCCCGTGCTTGGTGATGATGCGCTCCAGCAACATGTCGAAATCACCGTCACCGGAGGCCAGCACCACTTCGTCGACATGATCGGCGGCGTCCATGATGTCGAGGGTGATGCCCACGTCCCAGTCGCCTTTGGCCGAGCCATCGCTGCGCTGGATGTAGGGCTTGAGCTTCACGACGAAGCCGAGGTTGCGCAGGATCTGCTGGAATTGCTGTTGTTTGCTGTCGCCGCGATCGATCGCGTAGGCATAGGCCTCGACGATCTCGCCCTGTTTGCTGATATCAGCCCACAGCGCGGCATAGTTGAAATGGCAACCATAGGCCTGACGCACGGTGTAATAGAGGTTCTGGACATCGGCGAACACTGCGATTTTTTTCACCGGTCATCCTCGTTGGCGCGCCGGAGCGCGGGCAGGATCAGGCACCAGGCCCGAAAAGTTGCCCAGTATGCCAGCCTGAAGGATTGTTCCGCGAATAATCGGCCCGAAGCGCCATAGCGCTCCGGACGAATGGCGTATCAGACGAAGGAATCGTCGTCGCCGCCGAAGAACGATGAGCTGTCATCGCTGTAGTCGGCGTCGGTAAAGCCGCCCTGATCATTGGTGTTGTCAGCCACGCGCTGATCTTCGCCCGAGCCGTTGTCACCACTCTGATCGTTGACCTGAGCCGGTTCTTCCTTGATCACTTCAACCACTTCCGGCTGCTGATTGTGATGGAACAGGCTGCTGATGCCTTGCGCCAGCATCACACCACCGGCCACGCCGGCGGCAGTTTTCAGCGCACCACCGAGGAAGCTGCTGCCGGCAGGCTGTTGCGGGGCGTAATTCTGCTGAGACGGCGCTGCACCGAAGTTTTGCTGAGGTGGCTGCGAGTTGAACGACGGCCGCGCCGGTTCACGCCAGCCGCCACCGCTCGATGCGGGTGGACTTTGGGTCGGCGCTGGCTGCGGATCACGGGAACCGCCACCGAAGATGCTCGACAAGAAGCCACCGCTGCTCGGCGCCGCAGCCGCTGGCTGAGCCTTGGCCGATTGCAGTTCGGCCTGCAATTGCTGGACTTGCTGGGCGAGTTGTTTGTTCTGTTCGTCGAGGCTCTTGATGGCTGCCTCTTGCACCAGAATCGCCTGGGTCATGAAATAGCCTGCCGCGGGCTGGCGAGTCAGGTGTTCCTTGATCCGCGCCTCGGCCTGGGCGTCGCGCGGGGCTGAGTCCGTTTCGGCCTGTTGCAGCCGGGAAAACAGTCCATCGATCAGGGTTTGTTCTTCGCTGTTCATGGCGACCTCGTAGATTGCCGGGAATATCGTCGCCCTTATCCACTGTGGATAAGGTGCTCATCCGTAATGGAGGCTGATGCAGGATGTTTCAATGGTCTTTACCGAACGTTTACGTTTGCGCCCCAAAGCGCTTCATCGGTTAAAGTGGGCCACTGCTTCCAACCTGCGATACCGACTGATGAATTCGTTCGATGTGCTGCGTGACTCTCTGTATTTCTTCAAGCGCAATCTGGGCCAGATCGTGCGGCTGTGCCTGCCGCTGGTGATCCTTGAGGCGCTGTTGCAACAAGTGGTCGACCATTCCACCGAGCCGGACAGTTTTCCTGGCATCAGCGTGATCGTAGGCCTGCTGGTTTATCCGCTTTACACCGCCGCGCTGATTCTGTTTCTCGATGCCCGCAGCCGCGGCGAATCACCGCGCAATCGCGACCTGCTGGCGAGGGCCGCCTACCTGTGGCCGCGCTTCGCCTTGCTCACCGCGCTCAACACCCTGCTGATCCTGATCGGCCTGTCGCTGTATTTCCTGCCGGGCATCTGGCTGATGGTGACCCTGGCGTTTGGCGAGTACCTGCTGGTGCTGCGCGGCCTGGCGCCACTGGCGGCGATGAAGGAAAGCCTGCGCCTGACCCGCGGCCACTTCCTGCGCATTCTGGTGTGCATTCTGTGTGTGATGGGCCCGTTGTGGGTGCTCAAGGGCGCGACGCTTGCGGTCTATCCCGAACCGCAGAACCCGGTTATTTCCCTGCTGATCGACAGCGCCCACAGCTTCCTGCAACTGTTCGTCAGCGTGGTGCTGTTCCGCTTGTTTATGCTGATTGATGATGTGCCCGAGAAAATTGACGGGGCGCTCTGACCGCTCTACCCGTGCGCTTTAGCCCGTCTGTCGGTTATGCTCGGGCTCAACTTTTGTAACGCTATAAGCCGAGCCATGACCCGTCTACTGCGCTACACCCTGCTGGGCCTGTTGATCGTGACCGGCCTGATTGCCTTGCTGATCTACGACCTGACCTGGCGCCCCGAAGTCAAGGAAGCCTTACCGGTCAGTTGCAACGCCCAGGCACCGACGCTGGTGCCCGGTCAGGCGCTGAAGGTGATGACCTGGAACGTCCAGTACCTGGCGGGAAAACGCTACGTATTCTGGAATGACCTCGCGGCCGGCAATGACGAAAAACCCACTCCCGAAGACATGGCCTTCAGCCTCGATGAAGTGGCCCGGGTGATCCGCGACGAGCAACCGGACGTCGTGCTGTTGCAAGAGCTCGATGACGGCGCCAAGGCCAGCGATTACCAAAACCAGTTCAAGCTGCTTCAGGAGCGAGTCGCGGACCTGTATCCGTGCAGCGCTCACGCCTTCGACTGGAAAGCCGACTTCGTGCCTGAGCCGCACATTTTCGGCAGCGTCGGCCGGCAACTGGCCACCCTCAGCCGCTACCGGATCGAACATGCCGAACGCCTGCAGTTGCCGATCGCACCGACCAATTTCATCAACCGTCAGTTCAAACCGAAAAACGCCTTGTTGGTCACCTATCTGCCCTTGAACGACGGCGGTCAGATAGCGGTGTTCAACACCCATCTGGACCGCGTCATCCAGCCTGACGAAACGCTGCAATCTCAGGTAACGGCGGTCACCAAAGTCCTCGACAAGCTCGAAAGCCGAGGCACGTTGTGGTTGATCGGTGGGGACTTTAACCTGTTGCCGCTGGGGCAATATCGACGCCTGCCCGACGAGCAACGCACGCCCTACTCCGCCGACAGCGCGCTGCATGTGCTGTGGGACAAATACCCGATGATCCCGACCAACAACGAAGCCAGCGGCATCGACCGGGCACGGTGGCTGACTCATTACCCGAATGATCCGGGCTTGAACGGCCCGGACCGGACTGTCGACTACCTGTTCTACAGTCCGCGGATCAAACGGGTCGAGGCGACGGTGAGACAGGACGATACCTTGCGGATCTCCGATCACTTGCCGGTGATCGCAAGGTTCCTGCTGCCGGCAGCACCTTAACCTCGGTTAAACGCAAAACCTGTGGGAGCGAGCTTGCTCGCGATGGCGTCGTGTCAGGCGAAATCAATGCTAAATGACACACCGCTTTCGCGAGCAAGCCCGCTCCCACAGGGATTGTGTAGGCTCAATGCTCCTCCTCCAGCTCGTCGTGCAATAACCCGAAGATCTTGCGCTTCATGTCGATGAACGAGCGCTCCATGACCATGTCCAGGGTCCGTGGGCGTTCGATCGGCACGTCCAGAATCTGCTTGATCCGCCCCGGCCGTGCGCCCATCACGTAGACCCGGTCGCCCAGCAGAATCGCCTCGTCGATATCGTGGGTCACGAACAACACAGTCTTCTTGCTGTTGCCCCAGACCCGCAATAACAGCTGCTGCATTTGCAGACGCGTCTGGCTGTCGAGCGCGCCGAAGGGCTCGTCCATGAGCAGGATTTGCGGGTCATTGGCCAACGCTCGAGCAATCGCCACGCGCTGCATCATGCCGCCGGACAGCTGCTTGGCGTAGTTGTCGGCGAACCCGGTCAGGCCGACTTCATTGACGTAGTAATCGACGATCTCCTTGCGCTGGGCGGCGGCCATACCGCGACGCTTGAGGCCGAACTCGACGTTCTGCCGCACCGTCAGCCACGGGAACAGCGTATAGCTCTGGAACACCATGCCGCGATCCGCACCCGGCCCTTGAACTTGCTGGCCACCGACGTAGATCTCGCCTTCCGTGGGCTCATTCAATCCGGCGGTGAGGTACAGCAAACTCGACTTGCCGCACCCCGAAGGCCCGACCAGTACAGCGAATTGCTGATCCGGCACTTCGAACGACACCTGATCCAGCGCGGTGAACACTCCACCATCGGGCTTTTGATAGCGAAGACTGACCTTGTCCACTTGCAGCCGTGGCGCGGCGTGCACCGGGGCGGCCTGTGACGTGACGAAACGAGGGTTGACGGCGCTTACTGAGCCCATGCGGCGATCCTCAGACGGAGAAAACGGAACAGTTGATCGGTGACCAGGCCCAGCAGGCCGATGATCGCGATTGCCAGGAAAATCACATCCACCTGAAAGCCGCGCATGGCTTTAAGGCTCAGGTAACCCAAGCCACTGGAAGCCGCGACCAGCTCGGCGACCACCAGGTAAGTCCAGGCCCAGCCCATGGTCACGCGCAAGGTGTCGAGCACACCCGGCAACGACGCCGGGGCGATCACATGCAACACCGCATCGCGGCGGGTCGAACCCAGGGTGTAAGACGCGTTGATCAGGTCCTTGGAGATGCCTTTGGACACGTCCGCGATCATCACCAGTTGCTGGAAAAACACACCGAAGATGATCACCGAGACCCGCTGTTCCAGACCGATGCCAATCCACAAAATGAACAGCGGCACGAACGACGTCACCGGCAGGTAGCGGATGAAATTGACCATCGGCTCGAGGAACGCCTGAACGATGCGAAAGCTGCCCATCAGCAATCCCAACGGCACCGCCACCAGCGACGACACGATGAAACCGACCATCACCACTTCGAGGCTGGCCCACACATGCAGGCCGAGCGTGCCGTCGCGGCTCAGGCGCACGGCGGCCTCGACCACCGCGCCCGGTGTCGGCAGGAACATGCCCGGCACCACGCCACCGTAAGACAAACCGGCCCACAGGCCGACCAACAACACCCAGGCCAGACCGCTCGCGCTCCAAATCACCGACACCGGCAAACCGGTCTTGGGCGTGATGCAGCGGCTCAGCCATGAATTGCGCTTGAACATACGGACCTCCTAGAGCGGGCTGACGAAGCGGTTGTCGATCAGGTCGTCATTGCTGACGTTGTAGGGTTTTCCCTGCAATTCGCTGGCGGTCTCGTTGGCCAGTTTGATCAGCGGTTCGCTGTCACCCGGTTTGCCCGGCGAGCCAAGAAGTTTTTCGCTCATGGCCTGATCGTAGAAACGCACGCCTTGCGCGGCTGCGGCCAATTCCTTCGGATCGGCGAGGTAACCGCCAACGCCTTTGGCCATGATTTTGTAGGCTTGCTCCGGGTGATCCTTGGTGTACTGGACCGCCTTGTACAGACCGGCCACCAACGCCTTGACGTCTTCCGGCTGTTTCTCGATGACCGTGCAGTTGAGCGCGACCACGTCGACAATCACACCCGGCGTGCTACTGCTGTCGATCAGCACCTTGCCTTGTTGCTTGCTGCGAACCATCGACAGGTGCGGTTCCCAGGTCACCGCAGCTGGCACGCGACCGGCGATGAACGCGGTGGCGGCGTCGTCAGCCGTCATGTTCTGCACGGTGATATCGCTCATGGTCATACCGTGTTTTTTCAGCAGGTACGACAGCCAGAACTGCGAGGTCGAACCTTCGTTCACCGCCACGGCCTTGCCCTTCAGCTCCTGCAGACTCTTGACGTCCTTGCCGACCAAAACACCGTCGCCACCATGGCTGTCATCCAGTGCGGCCACTGCTTTGAAGCAGAATTGCGGACGGTACTTGAGCACTTCGTCGATGGTCGACGCCGAGCCCGACAATTCGCCCGAGGCCTGCGCGGCCATGTACATCGAAGCCTCTTCGACGACAGGCAATTCGACGGTCAAACCGTTTTCCTTGAAGTAGCCCAGATCCTGAGCCAGGTAGAGCGTGCCGTAACCGACCCACGTGGTGTGGCCGATAGAGAGGGTGCCGGCCTGGGCGCTGGTGGCGACCGTCGCGGCGATGGCGGTGATCGCCAGTGGATGTGCGAAGCGGGTTAGCAAGGACTTGATCATGGAGCACTCCCAAAGCTGTTGATTTAGTTTTGTCATGGGCAGTACGGCCAGCGGCCATGGAGAAGAGCTGCCACCTGAGGTCTCTGATGGACCTTTCGGTGAGCAGCGTTTGGCTGACTGACGAGGTCGATGTTGGCCCAAGGCGGGGAATAGGAAAATTAGGAAATATGTCGATGGGAGTGATGAAAAAACTGGGTAGCGTGCGCTGTAAAAGGGCGCTGCGGGCGGGGGTGCACGGGGTGGGTGCAAACAGTGAAAGGTGTGTTGAATGAACTATCGCATTCGCGAGCAAGCCCGCTCCCACATTTGATCAGTGTCGTGCACAAACTCTGTGACCGACATAGATCAACTGTGGGAGCGGGCTTGCTCGCGAAGAGGTCTGGAAGAGCGCTACAAGATCAGAGCCGACCGTATTCCTGCGCAGTACGATCGACCGCTTTCAGGGTTTTGCCAATCAGCTCATCAACCTCTTCACGACTGGCAATCAACGCCGGCGCCATGATCATCCGCCCCAGCGTCGAGCGAATAATCACCCCCTCCTCAAATCCAATCGTGCGACAACGCCAGGCGATGTCGCCTTCATTGGCAAAGCGCTTGCGACTGGTTTTGTCCTCCGCCAATTGCAGCGCTGCCACCATGCCGACACCCTGAATATCGCCCACCAACGGGTGATTTCCGAACACCTCGCGCAAACACTGTTGCAGGTACGGCCCGATGTCATCCTTGACCCGCGTCACCACCCCTTCATCGCGCAATGCCGTGAGGTTGGCAATCGCCACCGCGGCTGCCACCGGGTGCCCGGAGTAGGTCAAGCCGTGGGCAAACACCCCGCCCTGCTCCACCAATACCTGAGCCATTTTCTTCGACAGAATCAGTCCACCCATGGGGATGTAACCGGAGGTCAAACCCTTGGCGATCGACAGCGTGTCCGGCTCGAAACCGAAGTGCTCGTGGGCGAACCATTCACCGGTACGACCGAAGCCGCCGATCACTTCGTCGGCGCACAACAGCACATCGTACTTGCGGCAGATCCGCTGAATTTCTGGCCAATAACTCTCGGGTGGAAAGATCATCCCGCCGGCACCCTGGAACGGTTCGGCGATAAACCCGGCGACCTTGTCCGCGCCCAGTTCGAGAATCTTCGCTTCCAATTGCTGCGCCGCCCGCAGGCCAAATTCAGCCGGCGACAGGTTGCCCTCGTGGGCGAAAAAGTACGGTTCATCGATATGTTCGATGTCCGGAATCATGCCGCCCATTTCGTGCATGAACTTCATGCCACCGAGCGCCGTCGCCGCCAGGGTCGAGCCGTGGTAACCGTTCCAGCGACCGATCATGATTTTCTTCTCGGGCTTGCCGAGAATAGTCCAGTAACGACGCACGGTGCGGATCAGCACCTCGTTGGCCTCGGAGCCGGAGTTGGTGTAGATCGCGTGGCTGTAGTGCCCCGGCAGCAGGCTGAACAGCAGCTCCGAGAGCTCGATCACCTGCGGGTGGGTGGTGTGGAAAAACATGTTGTAGTACGGCAATTGCTCCAGTTGCCGGGACGCAGCGGCGGCCAGGTCCTTACGCCCGTAACCGAGGTTGGTGCACCACAGCCCGGACATGCCGTCTAGGTAACGCCGACCATCGTTGTCCCACAGGTGCAGGCGCTCGCCACGGACCATCACCCGAGGCCCTTCATCGTTGAGCGCTTTTTGATCGACGAATGCGTGGATGTGGTGCGCAGCGTCGGCGGCCTGGTAGTCGCGGGTTTCACGTGGTGTGGTCATCGCCAGTTCTCCGTTTTGTTATTAGCGGCTGTTATGAGCGCAGTTGAAACCAAGTGGTCTTCAACTGGGTGTATTTATCGAATGAATGCAGCGACAGGTCGCGGCCGAAACCGGATTGTTTGCCGCCACCGAAAGGCACGGTCACATCCAGCGCGTCGACACTGTTGACCGACACGGTGCCCGCTCGCAATTGCCGCGCCACGCGGTGGGCGCGATTGAGGTCGTCAGTCCACAGCGACGCGGCCAAACCGTAGACGCTGTCGTTGGCCAGTTGCAAGGCGTGGGCTTCATCATCGAACGCCGTGACCGCCAGCACCGGGCCGAACACTTCATCGCGAAACAGCGGCATGTCCGGCGTCACGCCGGTGAAAATGGTCGGCTGAATGAAGTTGTCGGAGCCATTGAAAATCGACTGTCGACCGCCAAAGAGCTTTGTCGCGCCTTGGCGCTCGGCCTGCTGGATGAACTTCATGATGCGCGCGGTCTGGCGGCTATCGACAATCGCCCCGGCACGGCTCGACGGGTCCAGCGGATCACCCGGCTGCCAACGTTCGGCGTGCCCCTTGAGACGCTCGACGAACTCGTCGTGGATCGAACGCTCCACCAGCAACCGCGAGTTGGCCGAGCAGACTTCGCCCTGATTGAAGAAGATCCCGAACGCGGCTTTCTGCGCCGCCAGATCCAGATCCTGACAATCAGCAAACACCAGATTGGCGCTCTTGCCGCCGCACTCCAGCCACACCTGTTTCAAGTTCGATTGCGCGGAGTACTGCATGAAATATTTGCCGACTTCGGTGGAGCCGGTGAACACCAGACAATCAACATCCGGGTGCAAACCGAGGGCTTTTCCGGTCTGCTCGCCGAGCCCCGGCAACACGTTCAACACGCCTGCTGGCAGGCCAGCTTCCAGCGCCAGCTCGGCCAGACGCAGGGCGGAAAACGGTGATTGCTCCGCGGGTTTGAGAATCACCGAATTGCCCGCCGCCAACGCTGGCGCGAGTTTCCACGCGGCCATGTCCAGCGGGAAATTCCAGGGCACCACGGCAGCAACCACGCCCAGCGCTTCGCGGGTGATGGTCGCCAGTACGTTCTGCGCGCTGGGGGCGATCTGGTCGTAGAGTTTATCGAGGCTTTCGGCGTACCAGCGAAACACCCCGGCGGCGCCTGGCACGTCGATGTTGTAGGCGTCCATCACCGGTTTGCCCATGTTCAGCGAATCGAGCAGCGCCAGTTCTTCGCGATGGGTCATGATCAGGTCAGACAGGCGCAGCAATACTTGCTTGCGTTCACCCGGCGAACGGGCCGACCAGGTGCCGGCCTCGAACACCTGCCGCGCATTGCGCACCGCGGCGTCTACGTCTTCATCGCCGCACGCGGCCACGTTGGCCAGGCACTGGCCGTTGGCGGGGTTGATTGCGGCGAAGGTCTGCCCCGACTGCGCCACACAGGGTTTGCCGTCGATCACGGCCTGATCGGGAAACCGCAGCGCAGCGGCTTTGTTTTGCCAGAATGTAAGCTCGAACACGTTCAGATGCTCCATGGGCTTTCTTGTGGATTGGATGGTGGCCCAGGCCTGTGTCGAGGAAAAATAGTAAAAATGTCTTCGCAGACCATGAAAAAACTGGGCAGCCAATCTCCCCGGTGGCGCGGTATGTGGTTATTGTTCAGGCATAACAACACCGTCGTCAGAACGAATGCAGTCGGCGAGAAAATTGCCTGGATGTCGAAATCATCCACCTCGAGGTTTGCCGTGGCTGCCTACAACCTGCGTCAATTGAAGTACTTCATCACCACCGTCGAATGCGGCAGCGTCGCCGAGGCGTCGCGCAAGCTGTACATCGCCCAACCGGCGATTTCCACCGCGATCAAAGGCCTGGAAGACAGCTTCGGCGTGCAACTGTTGATCCGTCATCACGCCCAAGGCGTGTCCTTGACCCCCAGCGGCGCACGCTTCTACCGCAAGGCCCAGGAACTGCTGCGCATGGCCAAGGAGTTCGAACAGAACGCCCTGGCCGACAACGACGTGGTGGCCGGGCAAATCGATATCGGCTGCTTCGAAACGGTCGCGCCGCTGTACCTGCCGCAGTTGATTGCCGGGTTCTCGGCGTTGTATCCGGGGGTGAAAATCCGCATCCGCGACGGCGAACAGCAAGAACTGGTGCAAGGCCTGACCTCCGGCACCTTCGATCTGGCGATCCTGTATGAACACGACCTCGACGCCACCATCCAGACCGAACCACTGATGCCGGCGCAGCGGCCTTATGCGTTGCTGCCGGCGGATCATCGCTTTGCTCAGCTGAAACAAGTGTCGCTACGTGATCTGTGCCTGGAGCCGATGATTTTGCTGGACGTGCAACCGAGCCGGACCTACTTCGTCAGCCTGTTCGAAGAGTTGGGACTGACGCCGAACATTGCCTTCAGCTCACCGTCGATCGAGATGGTCCGGGGAATGGTCGGGCAAGGCTTCGGCTTCTCGATCCTAGTCACCCGGCCGCATTCGGAATGCACCTATGATGGCCAGAAAGTGGTGTGCGTGGACATCGTCGAAGACATCACCGGCTCAGGGCTGGTGGCGGCGTGGCTGAAGCGCGGGCAGTTGACCAAACCGGCGCAGTTGTTTGCGGATTATTGTCGGGAGCAGCTCACCGCGAAGGCCGCCTCTTGAACATCAATGTCAAAAGATCGCAGCCTCGTTTCACTCGACAGCTCCTACATGTACCGCGTATCCCTTGTAGGAGCTGTCGAGTGAAACGAGGCTGCGATCTTTTGATCTTCAGCTTTTACGGGGTTTGATCCGCGCCGTCGCTTCGGCCACCAGCGGGTCATCCGGCCAATAATGTTTCGGGTAGCGCCCTTTCAAATCCTTCTTCACCTCGGCATACGTACTGCGCCAGAAGTTCGCCAGGTCCTGGGTCACCTGCACCGGTCGTCGCGCCGGGGACAGCAAATGCAGCTTGACCACCTGCCGGCCACCGGCAATCCGCGGGGTCTCGGCCAGGCCAAACAACTCCTGCAACCGCACCGCCAGAATCGGCGGCTGCTCGCTGTAGTCCAGACGAATCGACGAGCCCGACGGCACGCTCAAATGATGCGGCGCCAGTTCATCGAGCCGTTGCGGCAGCGGCCACGGCAACAGGTTATGGACGATGCTCGACAGGTCCAGATTGGCGAAGTGACTGAGCCGCGAAACTTTGCCCAGATACGGCATCAGCCAATGTTCGAGGCTTTTGAGCAGGGCGGCGTCGCTGACATCCGGCCATTCACTCTGCTCTTTACTGCCGAGATCCAGCTGCCGCAACAACGCAACCCGCGCTTGCCACTGACGCAGCTCTGGCGTCCATGGCAACAGCTCCAGACCTTTGCGTCGTACCAGATTCACCAGTGCCTGACTGCGAGCAGTTTCGTCGAGTCCGGTCAACGGCTCGCGGCTGAGGATCAACTCGCCAACCTTACGCTGCCGCTCG
The DNA here is from genome assembly GCF_004402115.1 of Pseudomonas sp. F01002. NCBI lineage: Bacteria > Pseudomonadati > Pseudomonadota > Gammaproteobacteria > Pseudomonadales > Pseudomonadaceae > Pseudomonas > Pseudomonas sp. F01002. Next base: position 172,364 of record NZ_SOPU01000032.1, read on the forward strand.
GCGCGCAACACGCCTTCGCGCTCGTCCCAATCCAGTTGATCGACCACGCGCACTTGCTCGGCCAGCACTGAATCGAACAGCGCCGGATCGAAATCCGCCGCCAGATAAATCCGTTCTTCACGCTGGCCCTGACGACTGCCGAGATCGGCGATCACCAGCCACGGTTGCTTCATCAAACTGTCGGCTTCGGCGAACAGCGCTGCGCGACCGTTGGCCAGGCGATACTCCGCGCCCCCCGCACGACGTTGCTGAGCGACCCTATCCGGATAAGCCAGTGCCAGCAACGCGCCAAGCCAACGCGGATGATCTGGATCGCCGACGGGTTCCGACGCCTTGCCCCGCAGGTAACCGCGATATTGCCGCGCCAGTTGCCGAGCACGTTGCACGCCGCCCTGAGCACCGCGTGCGGCGCGCTCTTCGCCGGACAACAGCACCAATCGACTGTGCAGATCCGCTCCGGCGCCACGCAAAATATCTCGTTCGCCGAGCAAGGCCGCGACATCGCAGGCCATGTCGGCCAAGCCGAGCGCCTGACCGCGCAACAGCAAATGCGCGATGCGCGGATGGGCCGGCAGTTCGGCCATGGCCTGACCGTGGCGGGTCAGCGCTTCGCCGTCCAATGCGCCCAGGCGATCAAGCAAGTCCTGAGCCTGTGCATAAGCGGCCGATGGCGGCACGTCGAGCCACACCAATTGCCCCGGTGTCACGCCCCAGCGACCGAGCTGCAACGCTAATCCGGCAAGATCCGCCGAGAGGATTTCCGCGCTGGCGTAGGCCGCCAGTTGTTCGTGCTGATCCTGCGACCACAAGCGATAACACACGCCCGGTTCCAACCGCCCTGCCCGACCCGCGCGCTGAGTGGCACTGGCTTTGGAAATACGCTGAGTGTCGAGGCGGGCCATGCCGCTGCCCGGGTCGAAACGCGGCACCCGCGCCAACCCGGCATCGATCACCACGCGCACGCCGTTGATGGTCAGGCTGGTCTCGGCGATGTTGGTCGCCAGCACCACTTTGCGTTTGCCGGTGGGGGCCGGATCGATCGCGGCGCGTTGGGCGGCGAGGTCCAGTTCACCGTGCAACGGGCAGAGTAGAACCTGCGTGTTCTCGCCCAGTGCATCGGCGAGTTGCTGATGCACCCGACGGATTTCCGCTTGTCCCGGCAGGAACACCAGCACGCTGCCGGTTTCATCATTCAAGGCTTCAAGGATGGTCTGCACCAGACGCGGTTCGATGAATTCACCGGGCTGGAACGGCCGGCCCCAGCGCATCGCCACCGGGTACATGCGGCCTTCGCTGCGCAGGATCGGCGCGTCATCGAGCAATCCAGCCAGGCGTTCACCTTCCAGCGTTGCCGACATCAACAGGATTTTCAGCGGTTGATCGTCACGAAACAGCTCGCGGCCATTCAGACTCAAGGCCAGCGCCAGATCGGCGTCGAGACTGCGCTCGTGGAATTCGTCGAAAATCAGCAACCCCACGCCTTCGAGCGCCGGGTCGTCCTGCAAGCGTCGGGTGAGGATGCCTTCTGTGACCACTTCGATGCGGGTTTTGGGGCCGACCTTGCTGTCGAGACGAATGCGATAGCCGACGGTTTCGCCGACCTTCTCGCCCAGCTCACTGGCCAGCCGCTCCGCTGCTGCCCGCGCAGCCAAACGGCGCGGTTCAAGCATCAGAATGGTCTGCCCGGCCAACCAGGGCTCGTTGAGCAAGGCCAGTGGCACGCGGGTGGTTTTACCGGCGCCGGGCGGTGCTTCGAGCACGGCTTCGTGGCGTGTAGCCAAGGCTTCACGCAGGGCGGGTAAAACTTCATCAATCGGCAAAGAAATCATGCTGGCTCCAAAACAGAGCGGCGAGTATAACGGCGAACTGCTCGGCGTTAATGACGGTCCTAATTCATACAGGCGTCCTTTCGTTTTGAAATTACCCAGGAGATTTCATATGCGTGTTCCCTTTCGCTTGATTGGCGGTGTATTGGTCGCGACGTTGCTGACCCAGGTGACCGCTTGCGGATCGATTTTCTACCCTGACCGTCGCGGTCAGATTGACGGCAAGATCGACCCGGCCATCGCCGCGCTGGATGCCGTGGGCTTGCTGTTCTACATCATTCCCGGCCTGATCGCGTTTGCCGTGGACTTCGCCACTGGCGCGATTTACTTCGAGCCCGGCAAGACCGCCCAGGTGGCCCCGGAAAAACTCAAGGAAGCCATCGGCGCCGACGGCAAGGTCGATAACCACAAGTTGCAGACTATTCTCGAAACCGAACTGGGCCGCAGCTTCCCGCTGGATGACCCACGCCTTATCCAGCACAAGGGCAGCGCGCAGCAACTGGCCATGTTCGGCCTGCAACCTGCCGCGTAATCCGTGCACTTAAAGGAATAGCCGCACTTATGATCTCCAGCTCCGAACATGCCCGCCTGCTGCGGCTGGCGACCCGTGCCTCGGTGGCGGTGGCATGCACGCTGATCGTCGCCAAAGCCATTGCCTGGTGGTTGAGCGGTTCGGTGAGCATGCTCGCCGGGTTGACCGACTCGACCCTCGACGGCGTCACCTCGCTGCTCAACCTGCTCGCGGTGCATTACGCCTTGCGCCCGGCCGACGATGATCATCGGTACGGGCACGGCAAGGCCGAGTCGCTGGCGGGCATGGCTCAGGCGTTGTTCATTGGCGGCAGTGCGGTGCTGATTGCCTTGCAGGCGATTGATCGACTGAAACACCCAGAACCGGTGGGGGCGCCATGGATCAGTATCGGGGTGATTGTGTTTTCCCTGGCACTGACCCTGGCCCTGCTGATGTTGCAACATCGGGTCGTCAAGGCGACCGGTTCCAACGCGGTGCGCGCCGACTCCCTGCATTACCGCTCGGACCTGCTGCTCAACGGCAGCATTCTGGTAGCGCTGGTGCTCGCCGGGTTTGGCTGGCATCAGGTCGACCCTTGGTTCGGTTTGGGGATTGCCGCCTACATTCTCTGGAGCGCGATTCATATCGCCCGGGAAAGTTTTACGGTGCTGATGGATGAAGAGCTGCCGTCGGACGTCAGCCAGCACATGCTCGAACTGGCCTGCGGTGTACCGGGAGTATTGGGGGCGCACGACCTGCGCACGCGGATTTCCGGCAACCAGTGGTTCGTGCAGTTGCACCTGGAATTGCCGGGGGATTTAACCCTGTCAGTCGCTCACGGTATCAGCGACCAAGCCGCCGATGCGATTCACGCGGCTTATCCGCGAGCCGAAGTGCTGGTGCACGCCGACCCGCAGGAAGTGGTACTGCCAGGCAGGGCTCAGAAAGAAACCTGATACCCGCGACTGCTCAGGCAGTTGCCCTGGGCCTGACGGTAGGCTTGCACCACCGACGGATCTGGCTGGTAGGTGGCTGTTCGCGGATCGAAGCCACTCTGCTGCACCGCGTATTGATAGCACTCGTAACCGTCCTGGTTGACCTGCTCTGGCGACTGACCGTTGGCCGGATACGCCACCACGTCATACCCATTGCTGACCGGTTGCGGCTGCGGTTGTACGGGCGGCTCGACCACCACGTAATCCTGAGTGCTTTCCTGATAGGCGTAATAGGAACCGGCCGCCAGGAACAACAGCGCACCGCCGATCCACACTTCACGGGCGTAATCGGGCAAGTAGCTGACGCGAATCCCGCGTGGCGGCTGCACTACCACGTAGCGCGGGCCTTGTGGGCGATACCAGTAGCCGCCGGAGAAGAAGTAATCCTGACCACGGTATGGCACGCGGTAATCACGGTCCGGGAAGCGATCGATCACATGACCGGGACGGTACTGCGGGCCTGCGCCCCAGCCATTACCGTGCCCGTCCGGGCGACCGGCCCAGCGATGGTCATCGGGACGCGGACCATTGTTCTGCCAATGCTGGTTGTAATCGTTGCGCCGCGGCACGTCCTGGTAGTAGCCACGCTGCGGCTGCTGGGTCTGGCGCACGGTGTCGGGCCGACCCTGAATCGGCAGGTCGTTGGCTGGTAACTGCGGAGGTGGCGGCGGCGAGCGAACCGGATTGTTGTAATCGTGCTGCGGCCGGGGCTGGTTCTGCCACTGGCCGTTGTTCTGATTCTGACCGTTGTGCTCGAACTGGCCACTGTTATCGCCACGAATGATTTCGTTATTCTGCGCACGCGGCTGGTTCTGCTGCGGATTGTTCTGCGGGCGCGGCTGATTATTGCCGCCATGGCCCTGATTGTTTCCCTGATGACCGTCCGAGTCACGTTGTCCGCCATCGGGACCACGATTTTGCGGCTCATCGGCCAGCGATTGCGCAGTGACACTTACACACAGCAAACCAACACCGGCCAAACGCCAGATGCGCGACTTCATGCTTTTCCTCACTGCGGGTTAGGGCCTGTACGTAAGACTGGGAAAGCACAGGCCGGTTCTGCAACAGGTTATCAGTCGCGCAACTTATTTATTGAGGGCAGTCGGCAAATTCCGGGCAAAAGAAAAGGGAGACCCGTCGGCCTCCCTTTGAGAACTTCGTCCGTGCTCGACGCTTTTGACGTCGGCTCACCTCACGCCGTCTTCTGGACAGTGTGTAGCTCGGGGGCCGGCTCATCCCCTGTGGGGGTGGCGACCGCAGCTGGCCTGATTGGGCGAGCCGCTGTGGACTGTTTGTCCGAGCAGTGATTCTGGTGATAAGAATAGGCTCGCGGCGCCGGCAGAGGATTGCGAAGATTGCTCAAATAAACATCACTTGCGCAATTTTTAACCCTGGATAGATAATCCACCGCAATAGTTATGACAAAGGCCTGATTGATGAGCAAACTCGACCGATACGACCTGAGCATTTTGGCGGAATTGCAGCGTGACGCGCGCATCTCCAACCAGGAGCTGGCCGAACGCATCGGCCTGTCCCCCTCGCCATGCTCGCGGCGGGTCAAGCAGCTGGAGGACGACGGTTACATCTCCCGCCAGGTGGCCCTGCTGGACCGCAAGATGCTCGGCCTTAGCCTGACGGCTTACGTGTTGATCGGTATGGACCGCCATACGCCAGAGCGGTTCGAGAACTTCGAAGCGGCGATTCGTACGTTGCCGCAGGTGCTGGAATGCAGCCTGGTGACCGGGATGGATGCCGACTATCAGCTCAAGGTGGTAGTGCCGGATATGGACCATTATCAAAAATTGCTGCTGGGACACCTCACCCGGATTGAAGGGGTGACGAGTGTGCGGTCGAGTTTTGTGCTTAATCAGGTGCTCAACAGTACCGAGTTGCCGTTGACCCATCTGCGCAGCTGATACTGCTTCTGTAGGAGCTGTGTAGGAGCTGTCGAGTGAAACGAGGCTGCGATCTTTTGACTTTGATTTTTAAGAACAAGATCAAAAGATCGCAGCCTCGTTTCACTCGACAGCTCCTACACGCTCCTACACGCTCCTGCAAGTGCGAGCCGGGCGACGAATGACTGCGGCACACCGACGCAGGTCAATGCCCCACCAATCCCTCTGACGTATACTCGCCCCGCCCTTTTAGCCGCGCCCGCGCTGGAGATGTACGATGGATCCTGCAGTATTCGAAGAGTGGATGATGACCGGACTGGTCAGCATTCTGATCATTTTCATGGGTTTCATCGTCTGGGATCTGGCGAAGAAGTCCAAGGCCGGCCGCTTTGGCTCGTTCATCCTGTTCTTCGTACTCGGTCTGGGCGTGGCCGCGTTCGTGATCAAAAGTGTGGTCATCGGCCTGATCGAATCCGGCACGCTATAAACGCGCCGGCACTTCCTTCCACTGGCCCTGATCGAGCCCTTCGATTGACCAGTCGCCGATTCTGACCCGTACCAGACGCAACGTCGGCAACCCGACCGCCGCGGTCATGCGCCGTACCTGACGGTTACGCCCTTCGCGAATCACCAATTCCAGCCAGCTCGTCGGCACGCTTTTGCGAAAGCGTACGGGTGGGTTGCGTGGCCACAGTTCAGGTTCTTCAAGTTGCCGCGCTTCAGCCGGTAGCGTCATGCCGTCATTCAGCTCGACGCCATCGCGCAATCGCTGCAATTGCTCGGCGCTCGGCTCGCCTTCCACCTGCACCCAATAGGTCTTGGCCAGTTTGTGTTTCGGGTCGGCGATCCGCGCTTGAAGCTGGCCATCGTTGGTCAGCAGCAGCAAACCTTCACTGTCGCGGTCCAGCCGCCCGGCCGGATAAATCCCGGGAACATCGATGTAATCCTTGAGCGTCGCCCGCCCTTCGCCGTCGCTGAATTGCGTCAGCACATCGAACGGTTTGTTGAACAGAATCAGCTTCGGCTCGGCCGGCGGCGCTTTGGCGACACGGCGCGGGGCTGAAGACGATGGCGCAGGCTTCACGCCAGGGCGGCGGGAAACGGGACGTTGAGGACGAGACATGGGAAAAGGAACATCTAACGGTCAGGGCTGCTAATGCTAGTGCCCCGACCGCTAAATGACCATGACTGTTAGCGGAACGGCGGTTCGTCAAAGCTGCGCAGTTTGCGCGAGTGCAACGAGTTGAGTTCGGTGCGCAACAAATCCACCGCCTCGATCCCGATCTTCAAGTGCTGGCTGACCGCGCGCTCATAGAAGGCGTTGGCCGAACCCGGCAGTTTGATTTCGCTGTGCAACGGTTTGTCCGACACACAGAGCAACGTGCCGTACGGAACCCGCAAGCGATAACCTTGCGCCGCGATGGTGCCGCTTTCCATGTCCACCGCCACGGCGCGAGACAGGTTGATCAGCGGACGCTCCTGGGCCCAGCGCAATTCCCAGTTACGGTCGTCGTAGGTCAGAACCGTGCCGGTGCGCAGGCGTTTTTTCAGTTCGTCGCCCTTCTCACCGGTGATATTGGCCGCCGCTTGCTGCAACGCCATTTGCACTTCGGCCAGGGCCGGAATCGGAATATTCGGCGGCACAACCCGATCGAGAATCCCGTCGCGGCGCATGTAAGCGTGCGCCAGTACGTAATCGCCAATCGTCTGCGACTGACGCAAACCGCCGCAGTGGCCGATCATCAGCCAGCAATGCGGACGCAGCACCGCCAGGTGGTCGGTGATGTTCTTGGCGTTGGACGGACCCACACCAATGTTCACCAGGGTCACGCCATGGCCGTCGGTGGCGATCAGGTGATAGGCCGGCATCTGATAGCGGTGCCAGACCACACCGGCGGCAATCGCCGAGGCTTCGCCGTGGTCCATGCTCTTTTCGATGATCACGTTGCCCGGCAAGACCATGCGCACGAAACGCGGATCGCTGCGCAACTGTTCCAGGCCATGGACGATGAACTGGTCAACGTAGCGGTGGTAGTTGGTCAGCAGAATCCATGGCTGCACATGACGCCAGTCGCTGCCGGTGTAATGCACCAGGCGGCGCAAGGAGAAATCCACCCGCGCGGCGTCGAACAAGGCCAACGGCAGCGGATCGGTGTTTTCCCAATCGTACAAACCGTCGGCGATGCCATCGGTCGCGGCCGACAGGTCGGTACTCGGGAACACCCGCGCCAGCGTCGCTGCGGTGACGCCGGAGCCGGCCAGCTCATCGCCCTGCTCGACCACGTACGGATAAGGAATGTTTTGCTGGCTGATGCCGACTTCCACCGTCACGGTGAAGTCGTGCATCAACGGCACCAGCTGTTCCAGCAGGTACTTACGGAACGCCGCTGGATGGGTGACGGTGACGCTGTAGGTCCCCGGCAATTGAACCTTGGCATAGGCGCGCGTGGTCTGTGGGACTTCGCCCTGGCAGAGGTAGGTCAGACGCAGTTCGGGATAACGAAACATCGCACGCTGTTCGGCGTCCGGTTCGACACGATCCTTGAGGTAACGCTTGAGCGCCTGGTTCAGCGCGGTGGTTGCACGATTGTGCAAGAGCGCAAGCCGGTCAACGGCTTGCTCGGCGGTTTGAACGACAATAAAAGCTTCGGTCACGATCAGCATCCTGTGTTCTGACTTGCAGGCCTTCATCTTGCCTGCATCGTCGTCTGACGGGAACAGTGGCGTGTTGATACGCAAATGCTTTGGTCACCGCAGATCAAATGTGGGAGCGAGCTTGCTCGCGATAGCGGTCTGTCAGGCGACATCTATGTCGGATGTTAATCAGTCATCGCGAGCAAGCTCGCTCCCACAGGAGTCGGTGTCGATCATAGAAGTGGGGTCGACCGGGCGACAATCGCTTCCACATCCAGCCCACGTGGCAACGCGCCATACACCCGACCAGCGGAACCGAGGCGACTGGCGATGAAGGCATCACTGACGGCGGCGTTGCCCGCCTCCAGCAACAGCTTGGCCTGAAGGCCCAAGGCGATGTCTTCGGTGAGCTGGCGGGCGCGGTATTGAATGTCGCTGGTGTCTTTGAAAGCCGCCTGCAATTGACTGATGTGCGCGGCCAGGCGTTGGTCGCCATGGCCGTCTCCCAACTCGCTGAACAACACATCGAGCACACCCGGCTCCTTCGACAACGCTCGCAACACGTCGAGACATTGCACGTTGCCGGAACCTTCCCACGTCGAATTGACCGGTGCCTCACGGTACAACCGCGGCAGGATGCTGTCTTCGACATAACCGGCGCCGCCCATGCATTCGGCGGCTTCGTTGATCATTCCGGGCGCGCGTTTGCAGATCCAGTACTTGCCCACCGCCGTGACCAGCCGAGCGAATTTGGCTTCATGCTCGTCATCCAGATGATCCAGCGCCTGGCCCATGCGCAGGCTCAAGGCCAGGGCGGCTTCGCTTTCCAGGGCCAGGTCGGCCAGTACGTTCTGCATCAAGGGTTGTTCGCTGAGTAACTTGCCGCCGACCTTGCGGTGAGCGCAGTGATGGCTGGCCTGGGTCAGGGCCTGGCGCATCAGCGAACTGGAACCGACCATGCAATCGAAGCGGGTCATGGCGACCATTTCGATGATGGTCGGAACGCCCCGTCCCTCCTCGCCGACCATCCACGCCAGCGCACCACGGAACTCCACTTCGCTGGAAGCGTTGGAGCAATTGCCGAGTTTGTTCTTCAGACGCTGTATGTAGAACTGATTGCGCGTGTCATCCGGGCGATGGCGCGGCAGCAGGAAACAGGTCAAACCCTTGTCAGTCTGGGCCAGGGTCAGGAACGCATCGCACATCGGCGCGGAACAGAACCACTTGTGGCCCACCAACTCGTACGCCTGGCCCGGACCACTGGCGCCAACCGGAAAAGCCTTGGTGGTGTTGGCCCGCACGTCGGTACCGCCCTGTTTCTCGGTCATGGCCATGCCGATGGTGACCCCGGCCTTGTGGGCCATGCCGACGTTGCGCGGGTCGTATTCGGTAGAGAGGATTTTCGGCAACCACTGCTCCGCCAGATCCGCTTGCAGGCGCATCGCCGGGACGCTGGCGAAGGTCATGGTCAGCGGGCAACCACTACCGGCTTCGGCCTGGCTGTGCAGGTAAGTCATGGAGGCGCGGGCAACGTGGGCGCCGGACTGCGGATGCGCCCAGGGCAATGAGGTCAAACCGTGTTCGACCGCTGTGCGCATCAACTCGTGATACGCCGGGTGAAACTCCACAAGGTCGATGCGATGACCGTAACGGTCATGGCTGCTGAAAACCGGCTTGTTCTGATTGGCCAGGAACCCCGCTTCCATCAGCGGCCCGCCGGCCAGGGCGCCGTAAGCGTCGATCCGCGACTCGGCCCAGCCGGCCCCGAAACGCCGCGACCACTCCTGCAACGGCAGGTCGATGCGATACAGGTTGGCGCCGTCCAGCGACGGTGGCTGGTTGGTGACTTCGTGGGTTTCGGCGAACTGATGCAGGTTCATGACGGGGCTCCTTTGGTCAGCCAAGGAACTCCAGTTAAGCACCGCCCCTTGACCGAACAAAGTGTCATATCTGCCTAACTGCCGGCGCTTTCGCCTTGTCGCGGACACAGCACCCGGCGATAGAGCGCTGCCTGCAGGTCTTCGAATTTCACCGGTTTGTTCAGATAATCGATCAAGGCACCGGTCGGGCAGCGTTCCCGATCAATGCTCAAGGCAATCACAAACACCGGCAGTTCGGCGCAGCCCGGCAACGCGCGGATCTGGCAACAGAGGGACGTGCCGTCCAGCGGAGGAAGCTGGCAGTCGAGCAATACCGCATCGAAGGTTTCGCGCTGCAAGTGATCGAGCGCGGCAGCCCCGTTGTCGACGGAGCGCACCCGGAACCCAAGCTTGAGCAACATGCCGCGCATCACCAACTGATTGATGCTGTTGTCATCAACCAGCAGTACGGTGCAGTCCTGAGGCAGTCGCAGGCGAGGAAATTCCCGGTTCATCAGAGGCACTGGCGGCCGCTCCACCACGGGCAGTTCGAACTCGACGTCGAGCTGGAAGCGGCTGCCACGACCAGGCTCGGAGCGGTGGGTCAGTTTTCCACCGAGCAGTTCGACCAGTTGCCGACAGATCGCCAGGCCGACGCCCAGACCGCCGTATTCACGGGTCATCGAGCCATCGAGCTGGAAGAACCGCTGATACAGTGTCGCCTCCCCCAGATCGGTGAAGCCGATGCCGGTGTCGATCACCGCAAAGGACAGCGCCAGTCGGTCGGGCGCCACGGGTTTACCCGTCACCCGCAGCGCCAGTCCGCCGATCCGTGTGAACTTGATCGCGTTATCCAGCAGGCATTCCAGGCATTGCGCCAACTTGGCGCTGTCGCCGTGCAAGCGATCCGGCAGCCCTGGCGTGACCTCGACTTTGAAGTCCAGCGACTTGCTCAACGCGTTGCCCTCAAACTGCAGGCGCAAAGCCTCGACCACGCCGCGCAAACTGAAAACGGCCGGATAGGTCTTGAGCTTGCCGGCCTGCAACTCGGTCAGGGTGAGGATTCCGTTGACCATACGCATCATGTCTCGCGCCGAACCGGCGGCTGTTTGCTGATATTGCTCCAGCTCCGGGTCCATCTCGACGGTCTGCATCAGCTCAAGCGAACCGATCACACCGTTCATGGGCGTGCGCAGTTCGTGGGTCAAGGTGGCGAGGAATTCGTCCTTGAGCTTGTTACTGCGAGCCAGTTGCTGGTTGAGCACTTCAAGCGTTTGACCTGCATCGAACAGGGTCTGCGCCTGTTGCTCGCGCATGGCGTTGATGCGATCGGCCAGCGCCAGGGACAGCAGCGCCACCTCAATCGCCGAGCCGATCTGGCTGGAATACATGGTCAGGAACACGTTTGGCAGGTAACCCAGCACCATCAGGGTGTTAACGATGCCGCCGAGTAAAAACGCCGACCAGGCAATGATGAAATACCGCGCCACTCGCAGGCCACGCAGCCAGGCGAAAACCCCTGCGGCAAAAATCACTACGGTGAAGGTCAGTGCCAGCGCCGTCGCCAGGCGCAGGGCCAGGGCGTAACTGGTCATCAGCGACAAACCGACCACCACCGCGCTAAACGCAATCAACGCCAGCAGCAAGCGGTCGAGCCAACGACTGTGGGTCGCCGTCTGCAAGAAGCCGCGCGCGAACTGGCTGCCGAACAGGCCTGCGCAACCGATGAAAAACGGCGTCGCTGCGTTCGCCCACCAGGGATTGTTCGGCCAGAAATACTCCACGGCCGCGCCGTTCACTGACAGCTGATACAAGCCGAACGAGGCGATATAGAAGATGTAATAGAGGTAGCTGGTATCGCGCACGCTGAGATAGATGAACAGGTTGTACACCAGCATCCCCAGCAACACGCCGTAGATCACCCCCAGCACATAGAGTCGGATCGGTTGCTCTTCCAGGTAGGCAGTGCTCGACCATAGGGTGACCGGCGCCTGGATCGACCCTTCACTCTGCAGGCGCAGGTACAGGGTTTGCGCTTGATCAGGGGTGAAGTTCAGATCGAACAGGTAGTTGTTCTGGCGGATCTCGCGACTGTCGAACGGCAAGGCATCGCCGGTCTGACGTGCCAGTTGATAGCCACCGGCCGCATCGGGCAAATAGAGATCAAGGTGATCAAGGGGCGGATAGGCCAGTTCGAGCAACCAGGTGCGTTGCACCGCGGGGTTGTTCGGGCGGTAATGCAGGTCGATTTTCAGCCAGAACACTGAACGCGAGTAACCGGCGTTGAGGGTGGCTTTGTCGTGGGGCTTGAAGTTTCCGGCCGCGGCTTGTGCACGGACATCGGCGATGGTCGCCTGACCGCCCGCGTCTTCGAACACTTGCAGGATTCGGCCCAGGGGAAGGCTTTGAGTGAATTCGTCGAATTCGACTGCACTCGCCATGAGGGGCAAGTACAACAGCAACATCAGCAAATAGCGCATTTAAGCCCCAGCGTGGCCTGTCCGGTTATCTCAGGAAGCCCCTCATTCCTTTTGAGTAGACGTAAAACCGGTATTACCTGTTATTGGTTTGGATCCACTCTAGCATAGCCGTTGGTGGCCATTGAACACCATTGAAATTTTTCCTACAAAGGCTCTAGCACGGGCGTTCAAGCTACATGTGTTGGGCTAGAGCTGTTTCGCCGGTCAGTTTGTGACAACGCCCCACTCCGTGTAGCAGCTGCCGAAGGCTGCGTTCGGCTGCGCAGCAGTCGTGAAATCAGGCACAACGGTGTTCAGGTAAATTGTGGATGCCGGTTTGACGACTGCTGCGCAGCCGAACGCAGCCTTCGGCAGCTGCTACATGGACCGTCATGACTCGTCGGTCGACTGGTGGTAAGCTCGCGCACCATGAATATCTACAGCTCTCGCCCCGTTGTCCTCTGTCTCTCCGGCCACGACCCAAGTGGTGGCGCCGGCTTGCAGGCAGATATCGAAGCCCTGCTCGCTCAGGGTTGTCATGCGGCCCCGGCCGTCACCGCCCTGACCGTGCAAGACACGGTCAACGTCACGGACTTCCGCGTCCTCGACCGTGAGTGGGTGTTGGCTCAGGCCAATGCCGTGCTCAACGATTCCGAAGTCGCTGCCGTCAAACTGGGCATGCTCGGTTCCCTGGAAATGGTCGACACCGTAGTCGAACTGCTCTCGGCGCACCCGCATTTGCCGGTGGTCTGCGACCCGGTGCTGCGCGCCGGTGGCGGCGGACGCCTGGGCAAGGACGAAGTCGGCTACGCCATGCGCGAGCGCCTGCTGCCTCTGTCGATCATCGCCACCCCAAACCTTCCCGAAGCCCGCATCCTCGCCGAACTGCCCGAAGGCACCGCGGACGAGTGCGCTGAAAAACTCCTGCCATTCGTCAAACACCTGCTGATCACTGGCGGCCATGGCGATGAACACGAAATCCACAATCGCCTGTATAGCCGCGACGGTCACCGCGAAACCTTCACCTGCCAGCGCTTGCCCGGCAGTTATCACGGCTCCGGTTGCACGCTGGCCAGTGCCCTGGCCGGTCGTCTGGCCCTCGGCGAAAATCTCGCCAGTGCCGTGCAGACCGCGCTTAACTACACGTGGCGCACCCTGCGTGATGCGGAGCAGTTGGGCAAAGGCCAGTTCGTGCCGCGCCGCCTGCCGCTGGATTTCTGTTCGTAACTGTCCATGCGTAAAGCAAAAAGGATTGCCCGATGAAGCTACGTGGCCTGTACGCCATTACCGATAGCCAACTGCTGGCAGGTAAATTTCTTTCGTACGTGGAGGCGGCGCTGGAAGGCGGCGTCACCCTGCTGCAATACCGCGACAAGAGCAGCGACGAGGCCCGCCGTCTGCGCGAGGCCGAAGCCTTGCGCGATCTGTGTGAACGCTACAAGACCCAGCTGATCATCAACGACGATGCCGAACTCGCTGCACGCCTGAACGTCGGCGTGCACCTGGGCCAGACCGATGGCCCGCTGATGCCGGTTCGGGCACTGCTCGGTCGCCAGGCGATCATCGGCTCGACCTGCCACGCGCAACTCGAACTCGCCGAGCAAGCGGCCAAGGAAGGCGCCAGTTACGTCGCCTTCGGTCGTTTCTTCAATTCCAACACCAAACCCGGTGCACCGACTTGCAGCCTCGAATTGCTCGACCAGGCCCGCAGCAAACTGCACCTGCCGATCTGCGCGATTGGCGGCATCACCCTGGAAAACGCCGCGCCACTGGTGGCCCACGGGGTCGATCTGCTGGCGGTGGTCCATGGTCTGTTTGGCGCCGAGAGCACGGCTGAAGTGACACGCCGCGCCCGCGCATTCAACGCCCTGCTTTCTATTTAAGTAGCTTAAAAATCTGATTTGAGAGCCCGATCATGTCTCGTTCCGAAACGTTGTTTGCCAATGCCCAGAAACACATTCCCGGTGGCGTGAACTCGCCTGTTCGCGCATTCAAAAGCGTTGGTGGCACGCCATTGTTCTTCAAACACGCGGAAGGCGCCTACGTCACTGACGAAGACAACAAGCGTTACGTGGATTACGTCGGTTCCTGGGGGCCGATGATTCTCGGCCACAGCCACCCGGACGTGCTGGACGCCGTGCGCAAACAGCTTGAGCACGGATTGTCCTACGGCGCGCCGACCGAGATGGAAACCCAGATGGCGGATCTGGTCTGCTCGATCGTGCCGTCGATGGAAATGGTGCGCATGGTCAGCTCCGGCACCGAAGCAACCATGAGTGCTATCCGTCTGGCCCGTGGTTTCACCGGCCGCGACAGCATCATCAAGTTCGAAGGCTGCTACCACGGTCACTCCGACAGCCTGCTGGTCAAGGCCGGCTCCGGCGCCCTGACCCAAGGCGTGCCGAGCTCGGCCGGTGTGCCGGCGGCCTTCGCCAAACACACCCTGACCCTGCCGTTCAACGACATCGACGCCGTAGAAACCATGCTCGCTGAAGTCGGCCAGGACGTGGCGTGCATCATCGTCGAGCCAGTGGCCGGCAACATGAACTGCGTACCGCCTGCGCCAGGTTTCCTCGAAGGCCTGCGCACCCTGTGCGACAAGCATGGCGTGGTGCTGATTTTCGACGAAGTGATGACTGGTTTCCGTGTCGCCCTTGGCGGCGCACAAGCCCACTACGGCGTGACACCTGACCTGACCACCTTCGGCAAAATCATCGGTGGCGGCATGCCGGTTGGCTGCTTCGGCGGCAAGCGCGAAATCATGTCGCACATCGCGCCACTGGGCCCGGTCTATCAGGCGGGCACCTTGTCGGGTAACCCGCTGGCCATGGCTGCGGGCCTGACGACCCTGCGCCTGATCAGCCGCCCGGGTTTCCACGCAGAGTTGACTGACTACACCAGCCGCCTGCTCGATGGGCTGCAACAACGCGCCGATGCCGCGGGCATTCCGTTCGTTACTACACAGGCCGGCGGCATGTTCGGTCTGTACTTCAGCGGCGCCGACGACATCGTGACCTTCGATGACGTGATGGCCAGCGACGCCGCCCTGTTCGGGCGCTTCTTCCACCTGATGCTCGAAGGCGGCGTGTACCTGGCGCCGAGCGCCTTCGAAGCCGGCTTCACCTCGATCGCTCACGGCGAAACCGAGCTGAAACTGACGCTGGATGCCGCCGAGCGCGCATTTGCTGCATTGAAATAACGCTGTGCCGCTGACGTTGGCGGTTGCCAGCGTCAGCTTTCACCTGCATTTCCGCCCTTATTCCTACGCTTCTGCTCAAAATCCCCAGCAAAGTGGGCGATATATTCCCCGCGCAGCAGAAAAACGAGTAAAGACTTTGTAAGGTTGCCCCTGCTTATTTCATAATGCGCGCTTATTGGATCCCTCGATGGATCCGCGCGCCCTTCAGAGGTAAGTCGATTCCCATGAACCGCACCGGCCGCGCCCTTGCATTGGGCTGCCTGTTGCTCCTTCAGCCCCTGCTCGCGCTCGCACAAGCAGGCGGCAACTCGTTGTTAATCCCAGCGATGGGTCGTTGCACCCTCAATACTCAGCCGCAAGACCTGGCACAGGCTCTCGCCGCCTGCCAGAAAGCGTCGGATGAAGGGGATGCCCAAGCGCAATACGAGTTGGGTGAGTTCTACTACGACGGCAAAAATACGCCGCGCGACCTCAAAAAAGCCCTGAGCTACTTCGAAAAGGCCTCGTTGCAAGGCCATGCTCAGGCGCAATTCAAACTGGGCACCATGTTCTTCCACGGTGAAGGCGTACCGGCCAATAACGTCCAGGCTTATATCGTGCTGAAAATGGCGGCGGTCAATGGCGCTGAAGAAGCATTGGACACCGCCGACGAAGTCGCCGAGAAAATGCCCCGCGAAGAACTTGAGGTGGCTACTCAGGTACTGGGGCAAATCTTCCGCAAGTACCTGATGGAATTGCAGAGCGCCGATGGGCGTACGCCGTTTTCGCCACTGCCTTGAATTCTGCTTCGATCTTTCTGACCCCTTCGCGAGCAAGCCCGCTCCCACATTTGATCTGCGTCGTACACAAATCAAATGTGGGAGCAACTCGGTCTTGAGGCTTACTTCTCAGGCATCGGCATCGGAAACGGCATGACATTGCCGACCGCGCCGCGGGCTTCGCTGATTTTCGGTGTGCCGAGGCGCTCGACTTCGTCGATCCGCACGATCGAATGCATCGGCACAAAGCTGCGCACAACGCCTTCGAACTGAGCCTTGAGCTTCTCTTCGCTCGGATCGACGACCACTTGCGTGCGCTCGCCAAAGACGAACTCTTCCACTTCCAGGAAGCCCCACAGATCACTTTGATAGATCTGTTTGGCATACATTTCGTACACCTGGCCCTGATTGAGGAAAATCACCTTGTAGATTGGAGCTTCACGTTTGGTCATGGTGGGCGAGCAACACATCGGGGATAAAAATGAGGGCGCGAACTATAGCATAGCCGCCGGACGCACAGCGGTAGGAACCTTGGGACATGTTCCCTATAATGCGCGGTTCTTTGAATCACGTGATGACTCTGTCCATGGCCAAGAAGCTTTACATCGAAACCCACGGTTGCCAGATGAACGAGTACGACAGCTCGCGCATGGTCGATCTGCTGGGCGAACATCAGGCCCTGGAAGTCACCACTCGCGCTGAAGATGCTGACGTGATCCTGCTCAACACCTGCTCGATCCGCGAACGCGCCCAGGACCGGGTGTATTCCCAACTCGGCCGCTGGCGCGAACTGAAACTGGCAAACCCGGACATGGTCATCGCCGTTGGCGGTTGCGTGGCCAGCCAGGAAGGCGCGGCTATCCGCGATCGCGCACCGTACGTGGACGTAGTCTTCGGTCCGCAGACCCTGCACCGCCTGCCGGAAATGATCGACGCCGCCCGCGCTACCAAGCTGCCGCAAGTCGACGTCTCGTTTCCGGAAATCGAAAAGTTCGACCACTTGCCCGAACCGCGCATCGATGGCCCAAGCGCCTACGTGTCGGTCATGGAAGGCTGCAGCAAGTACTGCACGTTCTGCGTGGTGCCTTACACCCGCGGCGAAGAAGTCAGCCGACCTTTCGATGACGTGATCGCCGAGATCATGCACCTGGCCGAAAACGGCGTGCGTGAAGTGACCCTGCTGGGGCAGAACGTCAACGGTTACCGTGGGACCACTCACGATGGACGCCTGGCGGATCTCGCCGAGTTGATCCGGGTGGTGGCCGCCGTCGATGGCATCGACCGCATCCGCTACACCACCTCACACCCGCTGGAGTTCTCCGACAGCCTGATCCAGGCTCACGCCGACGTGCCGGAACTGGTCAAACACCTGCACTTGCCGGTGCAGTCGGGTTCGGACCGAATCCTGGCGGCGATGAAGCGCAACCACACCGCGCTGGAATACAAATCCAAACTGCGCAAACTGCGGGCCGCTGTGCCGGGGATTTGCATCAGTTCGGACTTCATCGTCGGCTTCCCGGGTGAGACCGAGAAAGACTTCGAACAGACCATGAAGCTGATCGAAGACGTCGGCTTCGACTTCTCCTACTCGTTCGTCTATAGCCAGCGCCCGGGTACTCCTGCTGCCGATCTGGCCGACGAAACGCCGGAAGAGCTGAAAAAAGAACGCCTGAACGCCCTTCAACATCGCCTGAACCAGCAAGGCTTCGAGATCAGCCGACAAATGGTCGGTTCGATCCAGCGGATCCTGGTGACCGATTATTCGAAAAAAGACCCCGGCGAACTGCAAGGCCGGACCGAGAATAACCGCATCGTCAATTTCCGCTGCGACAATCCGACGTTGATTGGTCAGTTCGCCGATGTGCACATTGATGCCGCTCAGCCGCACTCGCTGCGGGGCTCGCTGATCCAATAATCACCACAAATCAATGTGGGAGCGGGCTTGCTCGCGAAAGCGGAGTGTCAGCCACATCAATGTCGACTGACACGCCCTCTTCGCGAGCAAGTCGAATCGTCGCACCGCCGCTCCCACAGGGACCGCGCCAGACGCTCGAATCAGATTGGTCTGCATAAGACCTTTCGCACCCAGGCCACTGGCGTTATCCTTGATTTCATCTTAATTGCCCCAGGGCGGCTAAATACGACCTTGAACGCACCCATAGAACCACATCGTTTTATCCTCGAGCCTTTTGAAGCTCGCCGCTTCGCCAATCTGTGCGGGCAATTCGACGAGCATCTGCGCTTGATCGAACAGCGCCTGACCATCGAGATCCGCAACCGCGGAAACCAGTTCGAACTGATCGGCGAACCCAAGCACACCACCTCCGCGGAAAACCTCCTGCGCCGCCTGTACCGGGAAACCAAGGGTACCGAGCTGTCGCCGGACATGGTTCACCTGTTCCTGCAGGAATCGGCCGTCGAAGAGCTGGACAACGTCTCCCCCTCCGAACCTTCCGTCGCCCTGCGCACCAAAAAAGGCATGATTCGCCCTCGCGGCTTGAATCAGTTGCGCTATGTGAAGGAAATCCTCGGTAACGACATCAACTTCGGCATCGGCCCGGCCGGTACCGGCAAGACCTATCTGGCCGTTGCCTGCGCGGTAGACGCGCTGGAACGCGAGCAGATTCGCCGCATTCTGCTGGTGCGCCCAGCGGTTGAAGCGGGCGAAAAGCTCGGCTTCCTGCCCGGCGACCTGTCGCAGAAGATCGACCCGTACCTGCGCCCGCTCTACGACGCGCTCTACGAAATGCTCGGCTTCGAGCACGTCGCCAAGTTGATCGAACGTCAGGTGATAGAAGTTGCGCCGCTGGCCTATATGCGCGGTCGCACCTTGAACAACAGTTTCATCATCCTCGACGAAAGCCAGAACACCACCGTCGAGCAGATGAAGATGTTCCTGACCCGGATCGGCTTCGGCTCTACCGCAGTCATCACCGGTGACATCACCCAGGTCGACCTGCCGAAAGGCACCAAGTCCGGGCTGCACCATGTGATCGAAGTGCTCAAGGACGTACCGGGCATCAGCTTCACCCATTTCATGCCCAAAGACGTTGTACGCCATCCACTGGTGCAACGCATCGTCGAAGCCTACGAGCGCTTCGAGAATCGCGTGACCGATGAAGCCCCAAAGGACAGCCGCCGCGATGCTTGAGCTTGATCTGCAACTGGCTACCGAAGCGCCTGCCCCAAGCGAAGCCGAGTTCCGCCAATGGTGCGAACTGGCGCTGCGCCAGCGCACAGCCGACTCCGAAATGACCATCCGTTTGGTCGATGAAGAGGAAGCTCGCGAGCTGAACCACACCTGGCGGCAAAAGGATTACGCCACTAACGTCTTGTCGTTTCCTGCCGATGTGCCCGACGAGTTTCTCGACATCCCGCTGCTGGGCGATCTGGTGATCTGCGTGGCGGTGGTCGAGCGCGAAGCCGCCGAACAAGGCAAGGCACTCAAGGCCCATTGGGCTCATCTGGTCATTCACGGCTGCTTGCATCTGTTGGGTTACGACCACATAGATGACGATGAAGCCGAAGAAATGGAAGCACTGGAACGAACGTTGCTTGCAGAGTTGGGCTATCCCGACCCGTATGCGGACGACGAAACAGACGCATCCCCTATCGTTACAACAAAGGATTCAGAGTAATCGCTATGAGCGAAGATCGATCGAGCAACGGGCAAAAGTCATGGCTGGGTAAGCTCACCCAGGCTTTTGCCCACGAGCCGAAGAACCGCCAGGAGCTGCTGGAGCTGCTGCGCGATGCACACCAAAACAAGTTGCTGGACAGCGAAGCGCTGGCCATCGTCGAAGGCGCCATCCAGGTTGCTGACCTGCAAGTACGGGACATCATGGTCCCGCGCTCGCAGATGATCAGCATCAAGGCGACCCAGACACCCCGCGAGTTCCTGCCTGCCGTGGTCGACTCGGCCCACTCCCGCTACCCGGTGATCGGCGAAAGCCACGATGACGTGATGGGCGTGTTGCTGGCCAAGGACTTGCTGCCGTTGATCCTCAAGGAGAACGGCGACAGCTTCAACATCAAGGACCTGCTGCGCCCGGCCACTTTCGTGCCTGAGTCCAAGCGCCTGAATGTGCTGCTGCGCGAGTTTCGCGCCAACCACAACCACATGGCCATCGTCATTGACGAATACGGCGGTGTGGCGGGCCTGGTGACCATCGAAGACGTGCTGGAACAGATCGTCGGCGACATCGAAGACGAGCATGACGTCGAAGAAGACAGCTACATCAAGCCGCTGCCCAGCGGTGATTTCCTGATCAAGGCCCTGACGCCGATCGAGAACTTCAACGAGTTCTTCGACAGCCAATTCTCCGATGACGAATTCGACACTGTCGGCGGTCTGGTGATGAGCGCGTTCGGGCACCTGCCAAAACGCAACGAAATCACTGAAATCGGCCCTTATCGCTTCCGCATCCTGAACGCCGACAGCCGTCGGATTCACCTGCTGCGCCTGACACCTATCGCCCGGTAACTCTAAGGATTGAAATGCATCGTCTGACCCGCCCCGGCTGGCCCGGTAACCTGCTGGCCGTGGTGGCCGGTGCAATCACCACCCTGGCGTTGGCGCCGTACGATATCTGGCCATTGGCACTGCTGGCGGTCGGTTTCTTCTATGCCGGCTTACGCGAGCTGAACCCCCGTCAGGCCCTGGGCCGTGGCTGGTGTTTCGGTTTCGGCCTTTTTGGCGCTGGCACCAGTTGGATCTACTACAGCATTCACCACTTCGGTGGCGCGTCGGTGCTGCTGGCCGCTTTCCTGATGCTGATCTTCACGGCGGCGATTGCCTGGTTCTTCGCCCTGCCCGCCTGGATCTGGGCACGCTGGCTGCGCCGTAACGAAGCGCCGCTGGCTGATGCCCTGGCGTTTGCGGCGCTGTGGGTCGGCCAGGAAGCCTTTCGCGGCTGGTTCCTGACCGGTTTCCCCTGGCTTTATTCCGGCTACAGCCAGCTCGACGGCCCGTTGGCCGGGCTCGCGCCACTCGGCGGGATGTGGCTGATCTCCTTCACCCTGGCCCTGACGGCCGCGCTGATCTACAACGCTTTGCGCCTGGTGCGCACTGGCCGCAAAGGTTTCATCGCCGCGGGTGTGTTGCTGCTGGTCGGCCCTTGGGTGGCCGGCATGGCGCTCAAGGAACACGCCTGGACAACCCCGGCGGGTGATCCGCTGAGTGTCGCGGCGATTCAGGGCAATATCGAACAGAGCATGAAGTGGGACCCGGCGCAGCTCAACGCGCAGTTGGCGCTGTACCGCGACATGAGCTTCAGCTCGAAACCGGTCGACTTGCTGATCTGGCCGGAAACGGCCATTCCGGTGCTCAAGGAGTCCGCCGAGGGCTACCTGAACATGATGGGAAGCTTCGCAGCAGAGCGTAAGTCCGCGCTGATTACCGGCGTACCGATTCGCGAGGAAGTCCATCACCAGAAGCGTTTCTACAACGGCATCACCGTCGCAGGTGAAGGCGATGGCACTTACCTCAAACAGAAGCTGGTGCCGTTTGGCGAATATGTTCCGTTACAAGACGTGCTTCGCGGACTGATCGCCTTCTTTGACCTGCCGATGTCGGACTTTGCCCGCGGCCCCGCCGATCAGCCGATGCTGCAGGCCAAGGGTTATCAAATTGCGCCGTTTATCTGCTACGAAGTGGTTTACCCGGAATTCGCCGCCAGCCTTGCGGCGCGTAGCGATCTGCTGCTGACCATCAGCAATGACACTTGGTTCGGCACGTCCATCGGCCCGCTGCAACACTTGCAAATGGCGCAGATGCGCGCACTGGAGGCCGGTCGCTGGATGATCCGCGCCACCAACAACGGCGTGACCGGTTTGATCAACCCGTTCGGCCAGATCACTGTCCAGATCCCGCAGTTCGAGCGCGGCATTTTGTACGGTGAAGTGGTGCCCATGCACAACCTGACGCCTTATCTGGAATGGCGTTCGTGGCCGCTGATCATTGTTTGCGTGTTGCTGTCTGGTTGGGCGCTGGTGGCTAGCCGGATGGCCAAGACCGTTTAGGTATTGCGGCGCCAGTAAAAAGATCGCAGCCTCGTTTCACTCGACAGCTCCTACACAGCTCCTACAGAGTACGCAATCCCCTGTAGGAGCTGTCGAGTGAAACGAGGCTGCGATCTTTTGATATTCAGCGGTAAAACAACGAATACCCGATCTGCCCCACCGCCTCATTCAACAACTGCCCGCTCTGCCAGATCGACTTGAATTCCGGCATCCAGCCACCCAGTGGCCGGGCGTTGTCCACGCCTAAAAACCCCACTGGTGCTGGCACCACTTCAAATCCTGCCTTTTTGAAACTCCAGACCGCTCGTGGCATGTGCCAGGCCTGAGTCACGACGACCACGCGCTTGATCCCTTCCGGCAACAACACTTGCGCGCTGAACTGCGCGTTCTCCCAGGTCGTGCGACTGCGCCCTTCTTGCCAGCGCACTGCCATGCCGAAATCATCGTGCAGCGAGTCCGCCATCAACTTCGCTTCGGTTGGCGGGGTGCCGTAATGCAGGCCTCCGCTGGTCAGAATCGGCAAACCGGAGGCCTTGGCCAGCCGCGCCGCATAGCGCTCGCGTTCCAGGCCCACGCCCGTTGGCTGGTCAGCGCCCCATGCCAGATCGCCCCGCTCACGCCCCGAACCGAGCACCACGATCGCGTCGGCGCGCTGACTCAGCGTTGCCCAATCGTCGCGGGCCAACGGCGCTTCACGCTCCAGCGCCTTGGCGCCCCACTGCACCACCACCGGCAAGCTCATCAGCCAGAAGCCGCCCACGCCCAGCGCAAAGCACAACCCTGCAAGGCGCGGTCTTGAGCGACGCAACCACCAGGCAAGCACCAACAGCAGCAAAAGAATGCCGGGCGGCAACAGGAGTTGTTTAACGAAATATCGAAAAGGCATCGAGCATCTCCAAAAAGATGCCCGAAGCCTAAGTGGGTTGACGCAATGCGACAACAAATACGGAAGGACTATGCTTCACAAATACATCAGACATTACTTCCAGTGTCCTTACTTGAATTGCAAAGACCGGACCTTTACCGCGTCCCTGCCGGGAACCTTGTCCTTGAGCCAGATGATCTTGGCCGAACGTGGTGCGTCGAGTTGCTTCACTGCTTCTGACAAGCATCCATGTGTCTCACGTTCACTGCGATCGAGATACGCCTGGACCAGTGCAAACTCTGCGGGGCTCAAGCCACGCAATTCCAGTTCCAGCGGACGCTCATCGCGTAACCGGCCAGCGGTTTTTGCCGCGTCCAGGGCCATTCCCAGACGATCGATCAGTCTTTCGTACAGCTCCGGTTTTGTAACTTTTTGCCGTGACTCAACCATCCCTCACCTCATTGAAGATAAGACTCACTCCCCATTTAGAGCTTAGCTTCCATGAACAAACCGGCTGAATGCTGCGACCAACGGCCCTCGCAGCGGTTTTTGGGCGACCCGCAGCAGTAATCAGGGTTTCCCTCGGTAGAGTGCGGTCATGTATGCTACGGCGCTTCCTGTAACTCCACTTCCAGCTCGTCCGGGCACCGAAACGCCGATTTGGCGTGATGACCGTCCAGCGTTGCATTGAAGAGGATTAGGCCACCCCTATTCAGTTCAAAAGTAGCCATGCACGAACAATATCAGCCCCGTGAAATCGAAGCCGCCGCCCAGTCGTTCTGGGACGAGCAAAAGTCCTTTGAAGTCAGTGAACAGCCAGGCAAGGAGACTTTCTACTGCCTGTCGATGTTCCCTTACCCCAGCGGCAAGCTACACATGGGGCACGTGCGCAACTACACCATCGGCGACGTGATCTCCCGCTACCAGCGCATGCAAGGCAAGAACGTCCTGCAACCCATGGGTTGGGATGCCTTCGGCATGCCGGCGGAAAACGCCGCGATGAAGAACAACGTAGCGCCCGCCAAGTGGACCTACGAAAACATCGCCTACATGAAAACCCAGCTGCGCAGCCTGGGCCTGGCGGTGGACTGGTCCCGCGAAGTCACCACCTGCAAGCCTGATTACTACCGCTGGGAACAATGGCTGTTCACTCGCCTGTTCGAAAAAGGCGTGATCTACAAAAAAAGCGGCACCGTGAACTGGGACCCGGTCGATCAGACCGTTCTGGCCAACGAACAGGTGATCGACGGTCGCGGCTGGCGTTCCGGCGCGCTGATCGAAAAGCGCGAAATCCCGATGTACTACTTCAAGATCACCGCCTACGCGGATGAGCTGCTGGAGAGCCTCGACGAACTGACGGGCTGGCCCGAACAGGTCAAGACCATGCAGCGCAACTGGATCGGTAAATCCCGCGGCATGGAAGTGCAGTTCCCGTACAACGTCGACTCCATCGGCGAAACCGGCGCACTGAAAGTCTTCACCACCCGTCCGGACACCTTGATGGGCGCAACCTACGTTGCCGTGGCCGCCGAACACCATCTGGCCACCCTGGCCGCGCAGAACAACCCTGAGCTGCAAGCGTTCATCGCTGAATGCAAGGGCGGCAGCGTCGCCGAAGCCGACGTCGCCACTCAAGAGAAAAAAGGCCTGCGCACTTCGCTGTTCGTCGAGCACCCGCTGACCGGTGAGAAACTCCCGGTGTGGGTCGCCAACTATGTGCTGATGCACTACGGCGATGGCGCGGTCATGGCAGTACCAGCTCATGACGAACGTGATTTCGAGTTCGCCACCAAGTACAACCTGCCGATCAAGTCCGTGGTGCGCACCAGCTCCGGTGACACCAACCCGGCTCCGTGGCAGGACGCTTATGGCGAGTACGGCACGCTGATCAACTCCGGTGAGTTCGACGGCCTGGACTTCGTTGGTGCGTTCGACGCTATTGAAGTCGCGCTGATCAAGAAGAACCTCGGCGCCTCGCGTACCCAGTTCCGCCTGCGCGACTGGGGCATCAGCCGCCAGCGCTACTGGGGCTGCCCGATCCCGATCATCCACTGCAACACCTGCGGTGATGTGCCGGTCCCGGAAGATCAGTTGCCAGTCTTGCTGCCGGAAGACGTCGTACCGGACGGCGCTGGTTCGCCATTGGCGCGCATGCCTGAGTTCTACGAGTGCAGCTGCCCGAAATGCGGCGCACCGGCCAAGCGTGAAACCGACACCATGGACACCTTCGTCGAGTCCTCGTGGTACTACGCCCGTTACGCCTCGCCGCACTATGAAGGCGGTCTGGTGGAAAAAGCGGCGGCTGACCATTGGTTGCCGGTTGATCAGTACATCGGCGGTATCGAACACGCCATTCTTCACCTGCTCTACGCGCGCTTCTTCCACAAGCTGATGCGCGATGAAGGCCTGGTGAGCTCCAATGAGCCGTTCAAGAACCTGCTGACCCAAGGCATGGTGATCGCCGAGACTTACTATCGTCGCGAAGCCAACGGTGCCTATACGTGGTTCAACCCGGCGGACGTCGAACTCGAACGCGACAGCAAAGCCAAAGTAATTAGCGCCAAGCTGATCGCAGACGGCCTGCCGGTGGAAATCGGTGGCACCGAGAAGATGGCCAAGTCGAAGAACAACGGCGTTGACCCACAGTCGATGATTGACCAGTTCGGCGCAGACACCTGCCGCCTGTTCATGATGTTCGCCTCGCCACCCGACATGAGCGCGGAATGGTCCGACTCCGGAGTAGAAGGTTCGCACCGCTTCCTCAAGCGTGTCTGGCGCCTGGCTCAAGCCCACGTCACTCAGGGCCTGCCGGGCAAACTGGACGTCGCCGGCCTGAATGACGATCAGAAAGCCATTCGCCGTTCGATCCACCAGGCCATCAAGCAGGCCAGCCACGACGTCGGCCAGAACCACAAATTCAACACCGCCATCGCCCAGGTGATGACGCTGATGAACGTGCTGGAAAAAGCCCCGCAAGGCACCGAACAGGATCGCGCGCTGGTTCACGAAGGTCTGGAAACCGTGGTCCTGCTGCTGGCGCCAATCACTCCGCACATCAGCCATGAGCTGTGGCATCGCCTGGGTCACGCCGATCCGGTGATCGACGCCGCTTGGCCGGTGCTGGACGAAAGCGCGTTGGTGCAGGACAGCTTGCAACTGGTCATCCAGGTCAACGGCAAGCTGCGCGGCCACATCGAAATGCCCGCCAGCGCCAGCCGCGAAGAAGTCGAAGCCGCCGCACGGGCCAACGAGAACGTGCTGCGCTTTGTCGACGGTCTGACCATTCGTAAAGTGATCGTAGTGCCCGGGAAACTGGTCAATATCGTCGCCAGCTAATTGGATCAGGCGCCAGGTCATACCTGGCGCCGAGTAAAACCTTTCGGGCCGCAAGATCGGCCCACATGGTTTCAAGGGGAGCAACAAGATGATCAAACGCAATTTGCTGGTGATGGGCCTTGCGGTCCTGTTGAGCGCCTGCGGTTTCCAGCTGCGCGGCACCGGCACCACTGAACTGGCGATCAAGGAACTCGACCTGAGCGCCCGCAACGCCTACGGCGAAACCGTGACTCAACTGCGCCAGGTACTCGAAAGCAGCGGCGTCAAGGTTTACACCGGCGCCCCCTACAAACTGGTGCTGACCGATGAGCAGGAAAGCCAGCGCATTCTCAGCTACGCAGGTGCCGGTCGCACTGGCGAGTACCAGGTCACTACGGTGCTGAACTACGATATCCGTGGTGGGCGCAACCTTTCGCTGCTGAGCGACAAGCTCGAAGTGCAGAAGGTCTTCATGCACGACGGCAACAACCTGGCGGGTTCCGACCAGGAAGCGAGTGATGCGCGCAAAGACACGCGTCGTGAGTTGGTTCAACAGATGATGCTGCGCCTGCAACAGCTCACGCCGACCCAGCTGGATCAGCTGCAACAGACCGCCGAAGCCAGAGCCAAGGCTGAAGCCGATGCACTGGAAGCGGCGCAGAAGGCTGAAGCGCAAACCCCGCGCCAGTCGCCAATCGAACTGCCGCAGCAGTAAGACTTACGGGGCGCTCAGGCGCCCCGTTCGCCCTCGCCTATGAAACTCGCCCCCGCCCAACTCGCCAAACACCTGCAAGGTGCCCTCGCGCCGGTCTACATCATCAGTGGCGATGACCCACTGCTGTGTCAGGAAGCCGCCGATGCCATTCGTGCCGCCGCCCGCCAACAGGGATTCGACGAGCGCCAGGTCTTCGCCGCCGACGCCAGTTTCGACTGGGGAACGTTGCTGCAAGCCGGCGCGAGCATGTCGCTGTTTGCCGAAAAGCGCCTGCTGGAACTGCGTCTGCCGTCCGGCAAACCTGGTGACAAAGGCGCTGCCGCGTTTATCGAGTACTGCTCACGGCCCGCCGAAGACACGGTGTTGCTGATCAGCCTGCCGAAACTTGATGGCAGTGCGCAGAAAACCAAGTGGGGCAAGGCGCTGGTCGAAGGCCAGCAGACCCAGTTCGTGCAAATCTGGCCGATAGAGGCCAACCAGTTGCCGAGCTGGATCCGTCAACGATTGTCCCAGGCCGGGCTTTCCGCCAGTCAGGACGCCGTCGAGCTGATCGCCGCACGGGTCGAGGGCAACCTGCTGGCGGCAGCCCAGGAAATCGAAAAGCTCAAGCTGATGGCCGAAGGTGGTCAGATCACCGTCGAAACCGTGCAAGCGGCGGTGGCCGACAGTGCGCGCTTCGATGTCTTTGGCCTGACCGATGCGATTCTCAACGGCGAAGCGGCTCATGCCCTGCGCATGCTCGAAGGCCTGCGCGGTGAAGGCGTCGAACCACCGGTGATTCTCTGGGCGCTGGCCCGGGAGCTGCGTCTGTTGGCCAACCTGTCGCTGCAGTACAGCCAGGGCGTGCCGCTGGACAAAGCCTTCAGCTCTGCCCGACCGCCGGTCTGGGACAAACGCAAACCATTGATGAGCAAAGCCTTGCAACGCTACTCGGCGCAACGCTGGGCGCAGCTATTACTGGAAGCTCAGCGCATCGACGCACAGATCAAAGGCCAGGCGGCCGGTTCACCGTGGATGAGCCTCAGTCGATTGTCGTTGTTGATGGCCGGCCAAAGATTGTCGTTGCCTGCAGAATAAGATCAAAAGATCGCAGCCTTCGGCAGCTCCTACAGATGTACGCAATCCCATGTAGGAGCTGCCGCAGGCTGCGATCTTTTGATTTTTCTTCCTACAAATCACACCTGCATTTGCCCTATAGACAGAACCCTTGGTTCGGCCGATGATTTGCCCCGCAAAACCCACTCACTTGCGAGAAATCATCATGAGCAAAAAGCCATCGAAACATGGCCCCAACAAGGCCAAATCCATCATCGCCCAGCCACTGTTCCGCAGCCGTCAGGAACCAGCCGGCAAGGGCAAAGGCAGCTACCGCCGCGAAGCCTTCCAGTCTAATAGCTGGGAGGCTTCTTACTTTCTGGCGGCCTGAAAGGCAAGCGCTCGCTCAACATGTTAAGGTCTGCACCTGATTCGTACTCCCTGGACCCGTGCATGCCCCTTTGTATTTCCCGTCGCTGGCCCCTGCGCCAACTGATAGCTGCCTCCAGCCTCGTTTTGCTAGTCGCCTGCGCGGAAAAACCGACCGCAGCCGACGCCAAGCCGCTTCAGACCCTCCCCGTCGCGACAGCCCCTGCGGTCATTCCGCCCGTGGTGCCGACCGGTGAAAACCTCGACATCCAGCCAACCCAGACCTTCGCCGAATGGCAGGCGGGTTTCCGCAAGGACGCTCTGGCCGCCGGTATCCGCGCCGATCTGTTCGACCGCGCCTTCGCCAATGTCAGCCTCGACACCAGCGTGATCCGCGCCGACCGCAGCCAGCCAGAATTCTCCCGCCCGGTGTGGGAATACCTCGACGGTGCGCTTTCGCCGCTGCGGGTACGCAATGGTCAGGCACTGGCCGACCAGTACGCCGACATCCTGCAAAGCATCGAACAGCGCTACGGCGTCGATCGTCAGGCACTGGTCTCGGTGTGGGGCATGGAAAGTAACTTCGGGCAGTTTCAGGGCAACAAGTCGGTGATTAATTCCCTGGCGACCCTGGCCTATGAAGGTCGGCGCCCCGGGTTTGCCCACGCGCAACTGATCGCCGCCCTGCAGATCCTGCAACAGGGTGATATCGAGCCGGAGAAAATGCTTGGCTCCTGGGCTGGTGCCATGGGCCAGACCCAGTTCATCCCGACCACCTACAACACCCACGCCGTAGACTTCGATGGCGACGGCCGCCGCGACATCTGGGGCAGCCCGGCCGACGCGCTGGCCTCGACGGCGCATTACCTGCAAAGCTCGGGCTGGCAGAAAGGCCAGCCGTGGGGCTTTGAAGTACAGCTGCCGGGCAGTTTCAACTACATCCTGGCCGATGGCACGATTCGCAAGAGCGTCGCTGAATGGCTGCAACTGGGCGTCACCCTGCCCAATGGCGGCCAGGTTCCGGCAGGCTCCGAACACCTGTCAGCCGCCCTGCTGCTGCCGGCCGGTTACCGTGGCCCGGCGTTCCTGGTCCTCGACAACTTCCGCGCGATCCTCAAGTACAACAATTCGTCGTCCTACGCCTTGGCCGTTAGCCTGTTGTCCGAGCGTTTCAACGGTGCCGGTCTGATCAACGGCACATGGCCGAAAGATGATTTGCCGCTGAGCCGTACCGAGCGGATCGAACTGCAAAGCCTGCTGAGCGCGCAGAACTATGACGCAGGCAACGCCGACGGCATTATCGGCGCCAATACCCGCAAAGCGATCCGCAGCGCCCAGCAGTCGTTTGGCTGGCCGGCGGATGGGTATCCGACGCACAAGTTGCTCGAAGGACTGCGTAACCGATAGTCAGCCGTATGGCGGATGCCGCCTTCGCGAGCAAACCCGCTCCCACATTGGCACCGCGTATCCCTTGTGGGAGCGGGCTTGCTCGCGAAGACTGACTAATAAGCAACCACTATCTAGCGCCTGACGACCACATCCTGCTCCAACACCAACGCCTTGTTCCCCGCATCTAACCTGACCAGCGCACCCATCGGCAACGTCAGGTTCGGATCGCAATGCCCGCTGCGCCACCCGGACAACACCGGTATCCGCAACGGCGCAAAGGTCTGCTTGAGCAAGCGCTCCAGAGAAACCGTATCAACCCCCGCCACATCCCCCACCAAAACCCCGCGCAGCTTGTGCAGCGTGCCGGCCAGACGCAGATGAGTCAGCAGCCGGTCGATCCGATACAACGGCTCGTTGATGTCCTCGATAAACAGGATGACGCCCTCGGCATCCAACTCATACGGCGTGCCCATGGTCGCTGCAATCAGCGACAAATTGCCCCCCAGCAAACGCCCGTGAGCGATACCAGGCTCGATTGTGGTCAACGGGTAGGCCACCGGGTGCGTTAACACGCTACCGGCCTTCACCTGTCCTCTGAGCATGTTGAAGAATGAAGACTCGGTAGGTTTTTGCTTGTCACCCAGCAGGTCGGCGTTGAGCATCGGGCCATGAAAGGTCACGAAGCCCGCATAACGGCTGATCGCCAAGTGCAGCGCGGTGATGTCGCTGTAGCCGATGAACGGCTTGGCATTGTTGCGCAGCAGTTCAAAGTCGATGCGATCGAGCAACCGCGGCGTACCGTAACCCCCACGCAAGCAAATGATGGCGTCGACCTCACTGTCGGCAAACGCCGCGTGCAGGTCATTGAGCCGAGCATCGTCGCTGCCGGCCAGATAATCATCTTTCTCGTACACGCCAGGGAAAATCCGCAGTGAATATCCGCGAGCGCTCATCCAGGCGATGGCTTTATCGGCGTCCAACGGTGCGGGACCAGCGGGCGCAATAACGCCGATCAGCCCTTGCGACGGTAAAGCCGGAACGGGTGCATGAGGACAAAGCGTGTGGGTCGGTCGAACGGTCATCCATGAATCTCCCTGCGTGAACACTTCAGCACACAGTAGTCAGGAACGGGGACAAACAGAAGAGGGTCAGTCGCCCCGCAGGTTGCAGGAAAAAGCGCTGATTGCCGTGGGCAAGGCAAAAAAACGCCCGCAAGGCGCAATGCCTTGCGGGCGTTTTCATGTCTTGCAGCCGATCAGGACGACATCAGCTCGGCCTTGACCAGTTTCGCCTGCTCGTCGGCGTGGTACGAGGAACGTACCAGAGGGCCGGAAGCGACGTTCTTGAAGCCCATCTTGTAACCTTCCTCGGCGAACCAGGCGAACACGTCCGGGTGCACGAAACGCTGGACCGGCAAGTGGCTGCGGGACGGTTGCAGGTACTGGCCCAGGGTCAGCATGTCGATGTCGTGTTCGCGCATGCGCTTCATGACTTCGATCACTTCTTCGTCAGTCTCGCCAAGACCCAGCATCAGGCCGGACTTGGTCGGAATGTGCGGCATCATCTGCTTGAAACGTTGCAGCAGGGTCAGCGACCACTGGTAATCCGAACCCGGACGCGCGGCCTTGTACAGGCGCGGCACGGTTTCCAGGTTGTGGTTGAACACATCCGGCGGCTCGGCAGCGGTGATTTCCAGTGCAACGTCCATACGACCGCGGTAGTCCGGAACCAGGGTTTCGAGCTGTACGTTCGGCGACAGCTTGCGGATCTCGCGGATGCAATCGGCAAAGTGCTGGGCACCACCGTCACGCAGGTCATCGCGGTCAACCGAGGTGATCACCACGTACTTGAGTTTCAGGTCGGCGATGGCGATGGCCAGGCTTTCCGGCTCGTTAGTGTCCAGTGGCTTCGGACGACCATGGCCAACGTCGCAGAACGGGCAGCGACGGGTGCAGATGTCGCCCATGATCATGAAGGTCGCGGTGCCGCCGGAGAAGCATTCGCCCAGGTTCGGGCAGGACGCCTCTTCGCACACACTGTGTAGCTTGTGTTTGCGCAGCAGGGCCTTGATGCGGTCGACTTCCGGGGAAACCGGGATACGCACGCGAATCCAGTCAGGTTTCTTCGGCAGTTCGGTGGTCGGAATGATCTTCACCGGGATACGTGCAACCTTCTCGGCGCCGCGCAGCTTGACGCCGGCTTCAACCTTGGCACGCGGGGCCGGACGCTCGGTGACATCCAGCGTCGGGATCATGGTTTGCACTGCATCAGTAGTCATATCAGTCGATTCCGCCCGTTAGGGTCGTCTGCTCAGCATAGTCGAGGTGTTTGACGAGCTGCGCGCGCAGCCGGGCACTTACCTCGGCAAATTCAATCGATCCTGCGTGATCGCTCAGCTGGGTCATCGCCAGCCCGGCGTAGCCGCAGGGATTAATCCGTCGAAACGGTTCCAGGTTCATGTCCACGTTCAGGGCCAGGCCATGAAAGGAGCAACCGTGGCGGATCCGCAGACCCAGAGAAGCGATTTTCGCCCCATTGACGTAGACACCCGGTGCATCCGGCTTGGCCACGGCGGTCACGCCGTAGCTGGCCAGCAACTCGATCAGGCATTGTTCCATGCGGCTGACCAGGTCACGCACGCCGAAACCCAGCTTGCGCACATCGAGCAACAGGTAGGCCACCAATTGGCCGGGACCGTGATAAGTCACCTGACCACCGCGATCAACCTTTACTACCGGAATATCCCCCGGGAGCAACAAGTGCTCAGCCTTGCCGGCCTGCCCTTGGGTGAACACCGGTGGATGCTCGACCAGCCAGATCTCGTCCGCGGCATCGCTGCCGCGCTCGTTGGTGAAGCGTTGCATGGCATGCCAGACCGGCTCGTAAGCCATCTGGCCGAGCTCGCGAAAGCCCAGCGTGCCAGACATCACAGCACCATGTGCACGAAACCGGTAGCCCGCAACTCGCTGTTGATGTCGTACAGCTGTTCTTGACCGGTGGCGATGATGTGCAGCTGGATGGTCGTGTACTTGCCGTTGGTACTCTGGCGCTCGGCCAGGGTCTTGTGGTCAACGGTCGCGTGTTTCTCAAGGATTGCGATGATCTTGTCCTTGAAACCCACGCCTGTGTCGCCGATCACCTTGATAGGGTAATCCGCGCAGGGGAATTCGATTTTTGGCGCCTTTACTTCGTTGTCTGTCATGGCGTAACGGCCTCGTAAGCCGTGGCAACGGACATGGCCCCGTTCCGGATTGGAACAGGGCCATGCAAGTCCACACTAATTCAGTTGAACAAGCCGTAGAAGAATAGACGGATGCTATCCCACATGCGGCGGAAGATACCACCCTCGTCGACCGCGTCCAGAGCGATCAGATCAGCGCTATGCACGACTTTGTCGTCCAGCTTCACTTCGACTTTACCGATTACGTCGCCCTTGGCGATTGGCGCAACCAGTTGCGGGTTCATGGTCATGCTGGCGGCGAGCTTTTTCAGCTGGCCTTTTGGCAGGGTCATGGTCAGGTCTTCAGCCAGGCCGGCCTTGACTTGATTGGTGATGCCTTTCCAGACAGGAGCCTGAGCCAGCTCGGCGCCTTTCTGATAGAACGTCTGGGTTTCGAAGAAGCGGAAACCGTAGGTCAACAGCTTCTGGGTTTCGGAGGCGCGAGCCACTTCGCTGCTGGTGCCGAACACCACGGCGATCAGGCGCATGCCATCACGTACAGCCGAAGACACCATGCAATAGCCGGCTTCGTCGGTGTGGCCGGTTTTCAGGCCGTCGACCGTTTTGTCGCGCCACAGCAGCAGGTTACGGTTTGGTTGCTTGATGCCGTTCCAGAAGAACTCTTTCTGCGAGTAGATCGCGTAGTGAGCTGGGTCTTCGTGGATGATCGCGCGAGCCAGCACCGCCATGTCGTGAGCCGACGAGTAGTGCTCAGGGTTCGGCAGACCGGTCGGGTTCATGAAGTGGCTGTTGGTCATGCCCAGATCGGCCACGGTTTTGTTCATCATGTCAGCGAAGGCGTCTTCGCTGCCGGCGATGTGCTCGGAGAGCGCAACACTGGCGTCGTTACCCGACTGAATGATGATGCCGTGCAGCAGGTCGCTGACAGTGACTTGCGAGCCGACCTTGATGAACATCCGCGAACCGCCGGTACGCCAGGCGTTTTCGCTGACGGTCACCGGATCGTTTTCGCCGATCTGGCCACGACGGATTTCCAGGGTCGCGATGTACGCGGTCATCAGCTTGGTCAGGCTGGCCGGCGGCAGACGCTGGTCACCGTTGTTCTCCACCAGCACGTTGCCGCTGCTGGCGTCCATGAGTACGTAGGCTTTGGCGGCCAGTTGCGGTGGCGACGGCATCATCTCGACCGCGAAAGCGGCAGGCGAGAGGAGCAGCGGGACTAGCAGGCACAGGCGTTTGGCAAAGGTGGTGATGTTCATCCGTCTCTCGAAATCGCTAATGGAAACTGCCCGAAGGCAAAACTAATCAGATGACCTTCTAACGGGTCATCGCGTGTTCAGTCGTTCACTCTGTAACCCTTGCCGGGCTTTTGTTCTTTAACGAGCCAACAACCCGGTTCGCCCCCCAAACCGCAAGCGAACCGTCAATCAAGTACTACGTATTACTCGGCAGTGACCAGGCTCGGCGAACCGAGATTGGCCATTCGCACACTGTTCTGCACTTGCTGGATTTCACCCGGCGAGCCGATCGGCCCCATGCGTACCCGATGCAGCGTCTGTTGATTGCGCACGATCGAACTGATGAACACCGGAGCGCTCACCATCCCGCTGAGCTTCGATCTCAGGAGCTCTGCAGCGTCCGGGTTGGCGAACGCGCCCACCTGCAGATACTGGCCAGAGGCTGGTACAGAAGCGTTTTTTTTTGCATCGATCGGCACGGGCACAACGGCCGCGGCGTGTTGCTGCGGCGGTGGCGTCCATTGTTCGACGGTGCCGGCCGACGCCGTAATCGTCGGGGCGCTATTTTGCGCGACTTGCGGCTCGTTAAGCATCAAAGGCGCCGGACGGCCTTTGGCTGCCCACCATTGCTGCGGGTCAATGCCTTCGACCTTGACCCGCGCGGTACCAGTTTCGGCATAGCCGAGCTTCTTGGCGGCCGCGTAGGACAAGTCGATGATTCGGTCCGAGTAGAACGGCCCGCGGTCGTTGACTCGCAGGACTACGCTCTTGTTGTTGTCCAGGTTGGTCACCCGAACGTAACTGGGCAGCGGCAAGGTCTTGTGAGCAGCACTCATGCCGTACAGGTCGTAAACCTCGCCATTGGCGGTGTTCTGACCGTGGAACTTGGTGCCATACCAGGACGCAGTGCCCGAGGCCACGTAGGTCCTGGATTCCTGCAACGGGAAATAAGTCTTGCCCAGCACGGTGTATGGGTTGGCTTTATAAGGACCTGTATGCAGGGTCGGCGTGGCATCCGGGATGCGCGATACATCGACGTCCCACCACGGCGCGCCATCTTTGTGCGCGCGGTTGATGTCCAGGCCTGGCGCTGCGCGCACGGCGGTGGAAGACTTCTGGGTCGGCGCACGGCTGGTCGAACAACTGGCGACCAGCACCGCCAACGCGGCGAATGCCATCAGCTTCAGGGGTTTATTCATAGGCAATGCCCGCATTACTTGACGCCCCGTGCTTGGACCAGCTGTTCAGACAGTTGATGTACGGCCATGGCGTACATCACGCTGCGGTTATAACGCGTGATTGCGTAAAAATTCGTCAGGCCCATCCAGTATTCGGGGCCATTGTCACCTTCCAGGCGGAAAGCCGTGACCGGCATATCATCGCGCAGCGCATCATGACTTGACCACCCCAGCGCCCGCAACTCCCCGACGGTTTTAGTCGGTTCGATGCCCGTGGTCAAACCTTCGTCCACGTGTTCGCCACGCACATCGGCGCGGCTGACCACCGGTTCACCGGCGACCCAGCCGTGACGCTTGAAATAACTGGCGACGCTGCCAATGGCATCGTCCGGATTGGTCCAGATATTAATGTGGCCGTCACCGTCGAAGTCCACCGCGTAGGCGCGAAAACTGCTCGGCATGAACTGCGGCAAACCCATCGCGCCGGCGTAAGAGCCTTTGAGGGTCAGCGGATCGACCTGCTCTTCCCGGGCCAGCAACAGGAACTCACGCAATTCCTTGCGGAAAAATTCGGCACGGGGAGGATAGTCGAAACCCAGGGTCGACAAGGCGTCGATTACTCGAAAATTGCCGGTATTGCGGCCGAAAAAGGTCTCAACGCCGATAATGGAGACGATGACCTGCGCCGGCACGCCGTATTCCTGCTCGGCACGGGCCAGTACCGCCTCATGCTGACGCCAGAAGTCCACGCCACGGGCGATGCGCGCGTCGGTGATGAACATCGGGCGATACTCGTTCCACTGCTTGACCCGCTCGGCCGGTTTCGAGATCGCGTCCAGAATCGACTGCTTGCGCTCGGCTTCGCGGAACACGCCCATCAGCTGTTCACCGGCAAAACCGTAGTCGCGGGTCATTTCACCGACGAATTCGGCCACCTGCGGTGAGCCTTCGTAATCGCCGGCCAACGCTTCCTGCGCTGTGCCAAGGATGCTTACCAGGCCGACCCATGGCGCATATCGAGTCGCCCAGCCACGCATTACTTGCATTGAAATCTTCACCTTATTCAAACCTGAGCGATCCACTTACGATGGGTATGGATCGACATCAAAACCCCAAACGCTGACAGCAGCGTCACCAGCGAAGTTCCTCCGTAGCTAATGAACGGCAACGGCACCCCCACAACCGGCAACAGGCCACTGACCATACCGATGTTGACGAAAACGTAAACAAAAAACGTCATGGTCAGGCTGCCCGCGAGCAATTTGCCGAACAATGTCTGGGCCTGGGCAGTAATCACCAGTCCGCGGCCGATCAACAGCAGGTAAATCAGCAGCAGTGCGCAGATACCCACCAGGCCGAATTCTTCGCCCATGACCGCAATAATGAAGTCGGTGTGGCTTTCCGGCAGGAAGTCCAGGTGCGACTGGGTGCCGAGCAGCCAGCCCTTGCCGAACACACCGCCGGAGCCGATGGCGGCTTTCGATTGAATGATGTTCCAGCCAGTGCCCAGCGGATCGCTTTCCGGATCGAGAAAGGTCAGGATTCGCTGTTTCTGGTAGTCGTGCATGATGAAGAACCACATCGCGACGGCCACCGGCACGGCGGCGGCGATTACGCTGATGATCCAGCGCCAGCGCAAGCCGCCCATGAACAACACGAAAGCGCCACCGGCGAGGATTAGCAGCGAAGTGCCAAGATCGGGCTGACGCACGATCAGGATAAACGGCAAGCCGATCAGAAACAGACTGACGCCCACATGCTTGAGCTGCGGCGGCAAGGTGCGCTTGGACAGATACCAGGCGATGGTCGCCGGCATCAGGATCTTCATGAACTCCGAGGGCTGGAAGCGGATCACCCCGGGAATGTTGATCCAGCGTGTGGCGCCCATGGCGTTGTGGCCCATGACATCCACCACCACCAGCAACAGCACGCCGAGGACATAACCGACTGGCACCCAACGGGCCATGAAGCGCGGCTCGAATTGGGCGATGACGATCATCGACACCAGGCCGATGCCGAACGAGGTGGCCTGCTTGGCCAGCAGATCCCAGCTCTTGCCGCTGGCCGAATACAGCACGAACAGGCTGCCGGCGGCGAGGGTCAGCAGCAGGATCAGCAACGGCCCGTCGATGTGCATGCGTTGCAACAGCGTCGCGCGGCGACGCATCACATCCTCGCTGGAGAGGATGCGATCGAAATTACTCTTCACGGGCCGTAGCCTCCGCACTGATAGGGCTGGCGTATTCGGCCTTCAACCGACCGTCCTGGTCCAGAAGCCAGGCGTCCATGATTTGACGTACCACGGGCGCTGCGACGCCGGAACCGGACTCGCCGTTCTCGACCATCACCGACACCACGATTTGCGGATTGTCGGCTGGTGCGAAGCCGACGAACAAGGCGTGGTCGCGATGGCGTTCCTGAACCTTGGAGCGGTCGTACTTCTCGCCCTGCTTGATCGCGACCACCTGAGCCGTACCACTTTTGCCCGCGATGCGGTATTGAGCGCCGATCGCCGCTTTGCGTGCCGTACCCCGGGCACCGTGCATCACCTGTTGCATGCCGTGGTTGACCTTGGTCCAGTCAGACGGGTCACGCAGGATGATGTCCGGCATCGGGTTTTCATCCTTCGGCCGCTCGCCTTCGACGGTCTTGGCCAGGTGCGGACGGTTCCAGACACCCTTGTTCGCGACCAGCGCCGTGGCCTGGGCCAGTTGCAATGGCGTTGATTGCATGTAGCCCTGACCAATCCCCAGAATCAGCGTTTCGCCCGGGAACCAGGCCTGACGCCGGGTTGCACGCTTCCACTCACGTGTAGGCATCAGCCCCGGCGACTCTTCGAACATGTCCAGCGATACCTTCTGGCCGATGCCGAACTTGCTCATGTACGCCGACAAGCGATCGATTCCCAGTTTGTGGGCCAGGTCGTAGAAGTAGGTGTCGTTGGACCGCATGATCGCCGTGTCCAGATCGACGTAGCCGTCACCGGTACGGTTCCAGTTCCGGTATTTGTGATCGTAGTTGGGCAACTGGTAATAGCCGGGGTCATACACCCGACTCGACGCGTTCACAACGCCAGAATCCAGGCCGGCAATTGCCACTGCCGGTTTGATGGTCGAACCCGGCGGGTACAGGCCGCGCAGCACGCGGTTGAACAGCGGCCGATCAATGGAATCGCGCAGCTCGGAATAGGCCTTGAAACTGATGCCGGTGACGAACAGGTTCGGGTCAAAACTCGGCTGACTGACCATCGCCAGGACTTCGCCGGTTTTCGGGTCCAGCGCCACCACTGCGCCACGGCGACCGCCGAGTGCAGCTTCGGCGGCCTCCTGCAATTTGATGTCCAGGCTCAGGACGATGTCCTTGCCGGAAACCGGTTCGGTACGTTTGAGCACCCGCAGCACGCGGCCACGGGCGTTGGTCTCGACTTCTTCGTAACCGACCTGACCGTGCAATTCGGGCTCGTAGAAGCGCTCGATGCCGGTTTTGCCAATTTGATGGGTGCCGCTGTAACTCACCGGGTCCAGAGACTTGAGCTCTTTCTCGTTGATCCGCCCCATATATCCCACCGAATGCGCAAAGTGCGCGCCCTGCGGATAGTGACGAACCAGCTGCGCGACCACTTCCACGCCCGGCAGACGGAACTGGTTCACCGCGATGCGGGCGATCTGTTCTTCGGTCAGCTCGAACAGGATCGGCACCGGCTCGAACGGCCGACGCCCCTGACGCATGCGCTTCTCGAAGATCACTCGGTCCTCGGGCGTCAGCTCCAGCACTTCGACAATGACGTCGAGTACTTGCTGCCAGTCGCCGGAGCGCTCGCGGGTCATGCTCAGGCTGAAGCTGGGCCGGTTATCCGCCACCACCACGCCATTGCGATCGAAGATCAAGCCCCGAGTCGGCGGAATCGGCTGCACATGGACGCGGTTGTTTTCCGACAGGGTCGAGTGGTACTCGTACTGGATCACCTGAAGGAAATACAGCCGCGCGATCAGCACACCGATCAGCGTCACGACCGCAATTGCCCCGAACACGACGCGGCCACGCACCAGACGGGCGTCTTTTTCGTGGTCCTTGATGCGGATCGGCTGGGGCATGAGGGCAGAACTACTTGTGGTAAGGGTGGCCGGACAGGACTGTCCAGGCACGATACAGCTGTTCGCCGATCAGGATTCGCACCAGCGGGTGCGGCAACGTCAACGGCGAGAGCGACCAGCGCTGATCGGCCCGGGCACAGACTTCCGGCGCCAGCCCTTCGGGGCCGCCGACCATGAAATTCACCGTGCGCGAGTCCAGCCGCCAGCGATCGAGCTCGACCGCCAGCTGCTCGGTGCTCCATGGCTTGCCGTGGACTTCGAGGGTCACAACACGCTCGTTCGGCCCGACCTTGGCCAGCATGGCTTCGCCTTCCTGACGGATGAAGCGCGCCACGTCGGCGTTCTTGCCACGGGTGTTGAGCGGTATTTCCACCAGTTCCAGCGCCAGCTCGGACGGAAGACGCTTGGCATATTCATGCCAGCCTTCTTCCACCCACTTGGGCATGCGTGAACCGACGGCGATCAGTCGCAGTCGCACAGCGGTCCCTTATTGCTGGTCTTTGTTGAGCTTGACGAAGTGCTCATGGGTGTTTTCCGGGCTGTGGTGAGCCGCGTTCAGAGCACGGCTCTGTTCTGCACCGGACCACAGACGCTCCAGGTCGTAAAACTGACGAGCCGAAGCGGTCATCATGTGCACGATGACATCATCCATATCCAGCAGCACCCAGTCGCTGTCGCCCTTGCCTTCTTCACCCAGTGGCTTGACGCCCAGGGCTTTGACGGCTTCGCGGACCTTGTCCAGCATCGCGCCGATCTGGCGGTTGGAGGTACCGGTAGCGATGATCATGAAGTCAGTGATGCTCTGCTTTTCACGAACGTCGATTACCTGAATGTCCTGGCCTTTCACGTCTTCCAGGGCCGCTACGGCAACCTTGACCAGCTCTTCGCCGCGCAGCTCAGGGCCGGTTGGAACCTCTACTGGCAGCGGGGCGCTCTTGAACGTGCCTTTGCGCTTTACTTTAGTTACGTCTTTGTCAGTCATATAAAACTCGTTTTGCTCGTATGTTCGGGCGCTTCGGTACACGCGTTCACGTGTTTGAAGCGCTCCCTTTTTCAGTTCGACGCACGGTAGAGTCCGTGCGCATCGATGTAGGCCAGGACCGCGTCGGGCACCAGGAAACGTACCGACTTACCGCTGGCCAGCAGTTGACGGATCTGGGTGGCGGATACCGCGAGCGGTGTCTGCCAGACGAATGCAATCTGTCCGCTCGGCCCTTTGAGGGCCAGCGGGTCGCTCACCGAGCGTGCCGCCAACAGATTGCGCAAGGCATCCGGCGGTTCGCTGTCGGCATCCGGGCGTTGCAGCACCAGGATGTGGCAATGCTGGAGCAACTCTTCCCAGCGGTGCCAAGTGGGCAGGCCGCAAAATGCGTCCCAGCCCAAAAGTAGAAAAACCTGGTCGGAGGCGGCAAGTTCTGCGCGCATCAGTTCCAGGGTGTCGATGGTGTAGGACGGTTTGTCCCGCTGCAGTTCGCGGGCGTCCACCACCAACGGCGCCACACCGGCCACCGCGCACTCGACCATCGCCAGACGGTCTTTCGCCGACACCTGCGGCGTACCGCGATGAGGTGGTCTGGCACTGGGTGTCAGACGCAGCTCATCGAGCGCCAGCGATTCGGCGACTTCCAGCGCACTGCGCAAATGGCCGATGTGCACCGGGTCGAAGGTTCCGCCCAGCATGCCAATGCGTCGAGGCGCAGGCTCGCTGGCGGTGACCGGGGCTGACAAGTCGAGGTCGCCCAAGTCAGTCCGACGCCTGGCCGCGCAACTGGCCATCACCGACCACGATGT
This sequence comes from Pseudomonas sp. F01002, assembly GCF_004402115.1. NCBI lineage: Bacteria > Pseudomonadati > Pseudomonadota > Gammaproteobacteria > Pseudomonadales > Pseudomonadaceae > Pseudomonas > Pseudomonas sp. F01002. The sequence continues at coordinate 213,691 of NZ_SOPU01000032.1, forward strand.
ACTTCTCGCAGGTCAGACCTTCGAGGCCCACCGGGCCGCGGGCGTGCAGCTTATCAGTAGAAATGCCAATCTCGGCACCCAATCCGTATTCGAAGCCATCGGCGAAGCACGTCGGGGTATTGATCATCACCGACGACGAATCGACTTCCGCGACGAAACGCCGGGTGTCAGCAAGGTTTTCGCTGACGATCGAATCGGTGTGATGGGAGCCGTACTTATTAATGTGTTCGATGGCCTGGTCCAGCCCGTCGACCACACGGATCGAGAGAATCGGCGCCAGGTACTCGGTGTTCCAGTCGTCTTCGCTAGCGGCAACAGCCTCGATGATCGCCCGGGTGCGCTCGCAGCCGCGCAGCTCGACGCCTTTTTCGCGGAACTGTGCAGCCATCGACGGCAGGAAATCCTTGGCGACCGATTGGTCCACCAGCAGGGTTTCCATCGCACCGCAGATGCCATAGCGGTAGGTCTTGGCATTGAAGGCAATGCGCTGGGCTTTCGGCAGGTCGGCGTGGGCACTGACATAAACGTGACAGATGCCGTCCAGATGCTTGATCACCGGCACGCGGGCGTCACGGCTAACGCGCTCGATCAGGCCACGGCCGCCACGGGGCACGATAACGTCGACGTATTCTGGCATGGTGATCAGTGCGCCAACGGCGGCACGATCGGTGGTTTCGACCACTTGCACCACGGCGGCAGGCAAATCGGCTTCGGCCAGACCGCGCTGGATGCAGGCGGCAATGGCACGATTGGAATGAATCGCCTCGGAGCCGCCACGCAGGATGGTCGCGTTGCCGGACTTCAGGCACAGGCTGGCGGCATCGATGGTCACGTTCGGCCGGGATTCGTAGATGATCCCGATCACGCCCAACGGCACGCGCATCTTGCCGACCTGAATGCCCGACGGCCGAAAGCTCATGTCGCGGATCGCGCCGACCGGGTCCGGCAAAGCCGCTACCTGACGCAAACCGACGATCATGCCGTCGATGCGTTCCGGGGTCAGCGCCAGACGCTCAAGCAATGCAGGTTCAAGACCATTGGCACGGCCAGCAGCCAAATCCAGTTCATTGGCAGCCGTCAGCTCGGCGCGTGCAGCGTCCAACGCATTGGCAGCAGCCTGCAAGGCGCGGTTTTTCTGCGCGGTGCTGGCACGGCCGATGACGCGAGAAGCCTCGCGGGCAGCGCGACCCAGGCGGGTCATGTAGTCAAGAACGGACTCAGTCATGGTCTGGCGTGGACTTGGTAAAGAGGAAAGCGGCAGATTATAGCTGTCACGTCTCCCGACTAACAGCGGTGACGGGCGGATGGTCGAAATGGAGGGCAATTTGCCGACGTTCAGCCGTGATTAAGCTGCAAATTGTTATCATCGCGACTCAATCAGCCCTGATAAACGCCGTTCATCATGACCAACCTGACTGTTCGCACGTCCGCGACGAGCCTGCCCAAGGGGCTCGCGGATGCATTTTTCGACAGAGACGCCCAAACGCTGGCGCGGGATTTACTCGGTAAAGTCATCCGTCACCGGGTCGGCGACCTGTGGCTCAGCGCCCGGATTATCGAGACCGAAGCCTATTACTTCGAAGAAAAAGGCAGCCACGCCTCCCTCGGCTACACAGAAAAACGTAAGGCTTTGTTTCTGGATGGTGGCCACATCTATATGTACTACGCCCGGGGCGGCGATTCCCTGAACTTCAGCGCCCAGGGTCCGGGCAATGCTGTGCTGATCAAATCCGCCTATCCGTGGGTCGATGACTTGAGCGGGCCGGCGAGCCTGGCTCAGATGCTGCTGAACAATCCCGACGCCCAAGGTCGCCCTCGCCCCTCGCAAAAGCTTTGCGCCGGACAGACTTTGCTCTGCAAGGCGCTGGGCCTGAAGGTGCCGGTCTGGGACGCCAAGCGCTTCGACCATGAAGTGCTGCTGGTGGAAGATGTCGGCCCGGCGCCCGTTCACATCATACAAACCACGCGTTTGGGCATTCCCCACGGCCGCGATGAGCATTTGATGTACCGTTTCGTCGATGCGGCTTACGCGCCGTATTGCACGCGAAACCCGCTGCGACGGGGGCAGGTCGAAGGTCGTGATTATTTTTTGCTGTGAACACAGTTCCCTGTAGGAGCTGCCGTAGGCTGCGATCTTTTGCCCTTAAAGGATCAAGATCAAAAGATCGCAGCCTGCGGCAGCTCCTACGCCGGGGGTCAATTAATAAGAGGGAGTTGTTTTTATGGGCCCATGGCTCGATAGCGTGACCGGTTGGTTGACGGTCAACCCGCAATGGCTGGCCGCGGCGGTGTTCATAGTGGCCTTCGTGGAATGCTTGGCGATTGCCGGGCTGATCGTGCCCGGCACGGTGCTGCTGTTTGCCGTGGCGGTACTGGCCGGCAGTGGCGCGCTGTCATTGAGCGAAACGCTATTACTGGGATTCGTCGCCGGCGTTCTGGGCGATATCGTCTCTTACTTCATCGGACGACATTTCCACCAGAACATCCGGCGCCTGCCAGGGTTGCGCCATCATCCGGAATGGATCGCCGGGGCCGAGGCGTATTTCCAGCGCTACGGCATCGCCAGCCTGCTGGTCGGGCGCTTCATCGGTCCGCTGCGGCCGATGCTGCCGATGGTCGCCGGGATGTTCGACATGCCCTTCCCGCGCTTCGCCGCCGTCAGCTTGCTGGCCGCCGCCGGCTGGAGCGTCGCGTACCTGCTGCCCGGCTGGGCCACGGGGGCGGCAATTCGCTTGCCGTTGCCGGAGGGATTCTGGCCTGAGGCCGGCATCGTCGCCGGCAGCATCGCCCTCATGGTGGGCTTGAGCATCACCAGCAGCATGCGCCGTCATCGCAAAGCGACGATGCTGATTACCGGAATGAGCTTCCTGATTTTGGCCGGACTGTTTATCGGCTATCCGCACCTGACCGCCCTCGATCAGGGCGTGATGACCCTGGTGCAGGAACACCGCAGCCCGCTGCTCGATGAAGTGGCGGTGACGTTCACGCTGATCGGCGAATTCCGCAACATGCTGGTGTTCAGCGCCCTGCTGACGGGTTTGCTGTTGCTCACCCGGCAATGGCGCCAGGCGATTTTCGCCGGTAGCACCCTGCTGTGCACCGCTCTGGGCAACACCGTGACCAAACACTTTTTCGCCCGCGTACGCCCGGAAGTGTTGAGCGATCCTCTGACCAGCTACAGCATGCCGAGCGGCCACGCCTCGGGCTCTTTTGCGCTGTTTCTGACGCTGGCCGTGCTGGCCGGCCGCGGACAACCGCCGCGCATGCGTCTGACCTGGCTGCTATTGGGTTGCTTGCCCGCGCTGGCGATTGCCCTGTCGCGGGTGTACCTGGGCGCGCACTGGCCGACGGATGTGCTGGCCGGCGCGATGCTGGCGGCGTGCGTGTGTGCGGCGAGTTTGTGGCTGAATCAGCGCCCGGCACCGCTGAACGCCATGCCACCAAAGGTCTGGTGGCTGGTGTTGCCGGCGCTGGTGGCGCTGTTCGGTTTCTTTGCGTTGCGGCATTTGCCGCATGCGATGTTGCGGTATGCGTATTAAAGATGCCGATAAAACGCGCCATTCATTGCACGAATGAATGGCGCGAGTTCACTCATCCACCGCGGCGGACGTCGGAATAACCTTGAGTACAAAGGTGGCTGGCTTGTTGTTAAAGGCGTCATGCCCCGTGCGGTTGGGGTCTACATTTTTAAAGATTATCTTCCCGCTCTCTTCGGCACGATATAACGCTCGCCCATTCACCTCACTCACGATGTAAACATAAGAGGGCCCTGGGTCAAGATCAGCAAACCTGGCTTTAGGCGCGCCGTGTTTACTGATTGAAAAAAAATCAGAATCCGCATTATCACTTACGGACACATGGTGAGTATCGGCCTCTATTTTCAAGCGCCATCCTTCATAAGCACCTCGCGAAACGACTGTGACAGCATAATCGTCACCGCGCGGAACAAACTTGAATAACAAAGGAGTATCATCCTCATGATCGGCGAGCGTAATAATACTCGAAGCGCCCCTGTCGGCCAGGGCCACTTCAACATCCAGTTGTTCGCGTCTGGTGATTCGCGGATCACTGAGTCTTGTCTTCAGGCGCTGCTGGTTCAGGACCAACGGCAAACCGTTAACGTAAAGGTTCGCTGTAAACGTTTTATTTTCTTCCATGACCATAAAAACACCTTGATTTTATTAGATGCGGCACTACTTACTCCCCACCAACATAGTGAGAGTACCGTTAACAAAAATAACGAAATACAAAAATACTGACTAAACCGTAGGCATAGCGGCCACGGACACTTCCTTCAACAAAGGTTTTAGGCGCTTGCGCTTACGACGTTCAACCACCATCAAGTCAGCATAAACGCCCGCCGCATCTATTACCTTATCGACGTTATGATCGGCCGCTGCATGCTTCAGAATATATTTGCCAGCGACATCATCCCAAAACGCCCATTCGTCTTCATAAATATTCATGACTTCATCCTTGTTATTAATCAGATCGCCCACTCCTTGCGGGCAACTTGAAATTAAGACAAAGACAAAATCAAAACAATACTGGCAGACAAACCAAGTTAATACAAAGTACAACTAAGCAAACAACTCACCCTGCAACTCATCCAGCAGCGCCTGAATCGCATCCAGCCGCTGCTGCGGATCATCGAGTTGCAGCAGGTCGATCTTGTCCACTTCGGCAAACGGCAACAGGTACGCCAACTGATTGGCCAACGACTGCTGCCCGGTTGCTTCGGTGCCCATGTTCAATGCTTCGACCATCGGGTGTTCGGCCAAGGCTTTGAGCAGCGCAACCAGGTCGGCGTCTTCGTCCTGCAGCGGTTGCTCAGGTTCGTCCTCCAGCCACTCGACCTCGGCGACGGTCAGCTGATCGCGCTGAATCTCGGTACGCAACACGTGGAAACGCCGCCCGCCCTGCACCCGAATGCCCAGCAAGCCATTGTCCTGCTGTTTGAAATCAGTGATCAGCGCCTCGCATCCGACCAGCGCGTAGCCCGCCGGGGCGATGCCGACTTCTTCGCCGTCGAGGATGCACACCACGCCGAAGCCGCCGCCCTGTTTCATGCAGCGACTGATCATGTCCAGGTAGCGCGCCTCGAAGATCTGCAAATCGAGGATGCAACCAGGAAACAACACCGTGTTCAGCGGAAAAAGCGGCAAGCTCATAGACATTTCCTTACACCACCATCGACACCGCCAACGGCAGGAAAACTGCCGTGGCCACGCCCATCAGACTCATCGCCAGCGCCGCGAAGGCGCCGCATTCTTCACTTTCCTGCATCGCCACCGCCGTGCCGACCGCGTGCGCTGTCATACCCAGTGCCATACCGCGCGCCTCAGGGCTGTGCACACCCAGCCTGGTCAAAAGACTCGGCCCGAAGATCGCCCCGATCACCCCGGTGATCAACACGAACACTGCCGCCAGCGCCGCGACGCCACCGATCTGCTCCGCCACCAGCATGGCAATCGGCGACGTCACCGACTTCGGCGCCATGGTCATCAGGATCATGTGTTCGGCACCAAACGACCAGCCTAGCAATACGCCCATGCCGGTGGCGACGACGCCACCTATCACCAGCGTAGTAAATATCGGCCAGAACAACTGCCGAATGCGTCGCAGATTGAGGTACAGCGGCACAGCCAGCGCGACGGTCGCAGGGCCGAGCAGGATGCTGAGGATCTCGGTGCTCTTGCGGTATTCGGCATAGGTCAGGCCGCAACCCACCAATACGCCGATCACCAGCAGCATCGAGACCAGTACCGGTTGCAGAAAGATCCAGCGGGTTTTCTCGAACGCCGCCAGCACCAACTGATAAGCACCCAGCGTAATGCCAATACCGAACAACGGATGATGAATCACCGACGTCCAGGCGCCGTGCCAGTCGAGGATCATTGGCCGTCCTCACGATGAGCGTGACGCTTGACCATGCGCTGCATCAGCACGCCAGCGAAGGCCAAGGACAACAACAGTGACAACACCAGCGCACCGACGATGGCCCAGAAATCCGCGGCAATGTCTTTGGCGTAAACCATCACACCCACGGCTGGCGGTACCAGCAGCAAGGGCAGATAACGCAGCAGACTGCTGGCCGCGAGGTTCAGCGGTTCGCCGACCTGGCCACGGCTGATCAGGAACACCAGCAGCAACAGCAGGCCGACAATCGGCCCCGGCAGCACCGGTAAAAACAAGTGGTTGATGGCTGTGCCCAGCAATTGGAACAGCACCAGCCAGGTCAGGCCACGTAACAACATTCGTCATCTCCCGCCAATACCATCCCGCACAAGCGGGCCGAGCATTATAAGCACGTCAACGCTATAGACCGGCATTCGCCAAAATCATGGTCAGTTGACCGGAGCCATTTGCCATGTTGATCTAAAGTGGTAATCCGGGAGGTCAAATCCCCCCACCTCAAAACTATAAAACCGATGAACCCAAGGAGAGTCTCAATGCCCTATGTTCCAGTTGCAGAGCTCAAAGATTATGTCGGCAAGGAACTCGGACGTTCCGAATGGCTCACCATCGATCAGGAGCGCATCAACCTGTTCGCCGAAGCCACAGGGGACTATCAGTTCATCCACGTCGACCCGGTCAAAGCCGCGCAAACGCCATTTGGCAGCACCATTGCACACGGTTTCCTGTCGCTGTCGCTGATCCCCAAACTGATGGAAGACATCCTGATCCTCCCTGAAGGGGCGAAGATGGTGGTCAACTACGGCTTGGATACCGTGCGTTTCATCCAGCCAGTGAAGGTCAATTCCAGGGTACGACTCAAGGTCGACATGAACGAAGTCATCGAGAAAAAGCCCGGTCAATGGCTGCTCAAGGCCACCGCCACGCTTGAAATCGAAGGCTCGGATAAACCGGCCTACATCGCCGAGCCACTGTCTCTCTGCTTCGTGTAACCCATCCCGGATGCGAAGCAGCTCACGCTGTTTCGCGCCCTCTCCTGTTTCCTGGCTATATAAGGTCAAACAGCTGCGGCATACTCGGTCGCCTAATTGCCCGGATCCCGCTATGCGCCCACTTGCACTCCTCGCTCTGACCCTATTGCTCACCGCTTGCGGCGACGGCGAATCGCTGTTGCCCCCCGACGCCCGGTTGCCGGACGGCGGACGCTATCGTGGTGAACTGGTCAACGGATTGCTGCAAGGCCAGGGCCGTATCGATTACCCGAACGGCAGCTGGTACGCCGGCGACTTCGACAAGGGCCAATGGCATGGCCAGGGCGAATGGCACGGCAGCAACGGCGAAGTCTATCGCGGGGGATTCAATCTAGGGCTGTTCGACGGCAAGGGCATACTGACCACCAGCGGCAGCAGCTTCACCGGCAGTTTCAAAGCCGGTCGACGGGACGGTGAAGGCACCCTCAAAGAAAACGGTATGACCTACCGCGGTGAATTCAAGGCCGATCAATATTCAGGGCTCGGTCGTCTCGAACTCGAAGACGGCAGCTCGTATCAGGGCCAGTTCGCCCACGGCAAACCCAACGGCGAAGGCCAACGGGGCGACGCCAGCGGCAATCAGTTCACCGGGCATTTCGTCGACGGTCAGCTCGAAGGCAATGGGACGTTCAACAGCGCCGATGGCGATATCTATGTCGGCGGTTTCAAGAACAACCAACTGCACGGCAAGGGCCGCTACGAGAACGCCGACGGTGATGTCTGGCTTGGTCAATTCAAGGAAGGGTCGCTGAACGGCAAGGGCGAGTTGATCGGCGCCGACGGCAGCCATTACATCGGCCAGTTCAGCGACTGGCGCTTTACCGGCCAAGGTCGATTGAACCTGTCCGACGGCAGCTTCTACATCGGCCAGTTCGACGGTGACAGTTACTCGGGGCGCGGCACCCTGGTGCTGACTGACGGCACAGTGCAAAGCGGTACGTGGATCAATGGCCAGCGTGTTCGCGATGCCGATGGTAAATTGCTGCCCGATAGCCTGGAACTCGGTTTGCTGGCCCAGGGCCGCTTGCTGAACGATGCACTGTCCAACGTGCCGGCTTCGACCCCGGCGGTCGAGTTGTACACCCTGACAGTCGGCGGTGACGGCAAGCAAAGCGTGTTCCTGCGCGAATCCGATTACGTCAGCAACATGCTCAGCAGCCGCTTTGGTGCGTTTGGCCAGATCCGCCTGGTGAACCATCGCGACCACCTCGTCGACCGGCCGATGGCCACCCGGGAAAACCTGCGCCGCGCCGCCGCCGCCCTGGCCGAACGCAGTGGCCCGGAAGACTTGATCTTCATTTACATGACCAGCCACGGCACCAGCGAACACGAACTGGTGCTCGACCAGCCGCGCATGGAACTGTCCGATCTGCCGGCCGACGAACTCGCCGCGGTTCTCTCACCGCTGAAAAGCCGCGACAAGATCATTGTGATTTCGTCCTGCTACTCCGGTGGCTTCATTCCGGCTCTCAAGGATGAACGCACCCTGATCATGACCGCCTCGCGGGCTGACCGCGTGTCCTTTGGCTGCTCGGAGGAAGCCAACTTCACCTACTTCGGCGATGCGCTGTTCGCCCAGGCACTGAACCAGACCGATGATCTGGAGCAAGCCTTCAAACTGGCCAAGGCCACCGTTGCGGAACGCGAACTGGCGGACAGCTTCGAAGCCTCTGAACCGCAGATCTGGGCGCCGAAAACCGTTCTCTCTCACTGGCAGCTGTTACGCAAGCAGCAGGCACGAAAGGCGTTGCAAAGTGTCTCTATCAGCAGCAAGGATGCAAAGAGCAACTAAGCTGAATAGTATCAAGGGGGAAACACTATGTACTTGACGCCTCAGCACGTATTGCTCGCCGGAGCTACCGGTTTGACCGGTGAACATTTACTTGATCGCCTGCTCAATGAGCCCACGATCTCACGAGTATTGGCGCCCTCACGCCGGCCATTGGCCGAGCATCCCCATTTGGAAAACCCGGTCGGCGACCCGGCGGTGTTTCTGCCGCAATTGAATGGTCGCGTCGACATCGCCTACTGCTGCCTCGGTACCACCATCAAACAGGCCGGCTCGGAGCAGGCGTTTCGCGCGGTGGACCTGGACATGGTGGTGGCGTTCGCCAAACGCGCACGGGAGATGGGCGCACGGCACCTGATCGTGATCAGTGCCCTGGGGGCCGATCGCAGGTCCTCTATTTTCTACAACCGCGTCAAAGGCGAGATGGAATATGCATTGCGCGCACAGGACTGGCCGCAACTGACCATTTGTCGACCTTCGCTGCTGCTGGGCGAGCGTATGGAACCGCGTATGGCTGAGCAATTCGTCGGGCCCTTGTCCCGTTTGATCCCCGGTAAATACCGCGGCATCGAAGCCTGCCAACTGGCCCGCGCCATGTGGCGACTGGCGCTGGAAGAGCAGGATGGGGTGCGGATTGTGGAGTCGGATGAGTTGCGCAAGTTAGGTAAATAATTCTGCGGCGCCCAGGAAGACGCCTTCGCGAGCAAGCTCGCTCCCACATTGGATTTGTGAACGACACAGATCAAATGTGGGGGCGAGCTTGCTCGCGATTAGAGCGCATAGAGCTCTCCTACAACCCGCCCGTCGCCTGAAAACTTACCCCAATAACCGTAAGCACCGACAGCGGCAACAGCAGCGTGTCGAGCAACGCACTGGCCGGCAGGTCGATGCCGGGGTAGCTCGGGGCTTCGGCGCCGAAGTGGTCCATGGCGCAGCAACCGCCGTTCATGGCATACAAATCCAGACGCGTCCCCGAATACACCACTGGCGCCCCGGGCTTGGCGGCATCAAGCGTTCGCGCCGTGGCGCAGCCAGCCAATTGCAGCGCCAGCACAATTGCCAATAGCTTATTCATCGCTGGTCAGATGGTGTTCGCCCCAACGCGGCAGCATGTCCTGGGGAATGTTCAGCAGATTGAGAATTCGCGCCACGACAAAATCGATCAAGTCGTCGATGGTTTGCGGCTGATGATAAAAGCCTGGCGACGCCGGCAAAATCGTCACGCCCATGTTCGACAACTTGAGCATGTTCTCCAGATGGATGCTCGAATACGGCGCCTCACGCGGCACCAGAATCAGCTGACGACGTTCCTTCAAGGTGACGTCGGCAGCACGCTCGATCAGGTTGTTGCAAGCCCCCGTCGCAATAGCCGACAAAGTCCCGGTGGAACACGGCACCACCACCATCGCTGCCGGCGCGCCGGAGCCCGAGGCCACTGGCGACATCCAGTCTTCCTTGCCATACACCCGAATCTGCCCGGCGGCAGCCCCGGTGTATTCGGTGAGGAAGGCCTGCATCATCTGTGTTTTCGGCGGCAGCGTAACGTCAGTCTCGGTGGCCATCACCAGTTGCGCGGCCTTGGAGATCATGAAGTGCACCTCGCGGTCTTCACGAATCAGGCAGTCAAGCAGGCGCAAACCATATTGGGCGCCCGAAGCGCCGGTCATCGCCAGCGTGATGCGTTCCGGGCCGTTGTTCATTGCAGCGCCTCGGCGAGTTTGCCGTGCAGGCCGCCGAAGCCGCCGTTGCTCATGATCACCACGTGAGTGCCTGGCTGGGCCTGGCTCTTCACACGCTCGATAATGCCTTCAAGCGAATCGCTGACGATCGACGGCACCGTGCACAACGCAGCAGTAGCCCCCAGATCCCAACCGAGGTTGGCCGGCGCATACCAGATCACCTGATCGGCATCGACCACGCTTTCCGGCAAGCCGTCGCGGTGAGCACCGAGCTTCATGGAGTTGGAGCGCGGCTCGATGATCGCAATCAACGGTGCATCGCCGATGCGCTTGCGCAGACCGTCGAGGGTCGTCGCAATCGCCGTCGGATGGTGAGCGAAGTCGTCGTAGATGGTAATGCCACGGACCTCCGCGACTTTCTCCATCCGGCGCTTGACGCTTTTGAATGCGCTCAGAGCAGCGATGCCCATGGACGGCACAACACCGACGTGGCGCGCCGCAGCCAACGTGGCCAGGGCGTTGGCGACGTTGTGTTGGCCGGTCATGTCCCACTCGACCACACCTTGGGCAACACCTTCGAACATCACTTCAAACTTCGAACCGTCTTCGCTGAGCAGTTTGACCTGCCACTGACCGCCGGCACCGGTGGTTTGCACCGGGGTCCAGCAGCCCATCTCGATTACCCGCTTCAACGCAGGTTCGGTGGTCGGGTGGATCACCAGGCCTTCGCTCGGGATAGTCCGCACCAAATGGTGGAACTGGCGCTCGATGGCGGGTAGATCGGGGAAGATGTCGGCGTGATCGTATTCCAGGTTGTTCAGGATCGCCGTGCGCGGGCGGTAGTGAACGAACTTGGAGCGCTTGTCGAAGAACGCGCTGTCGTACTCGTCGGCTTCGATCACGAAGAATGGGGTGTCACCCAGACGAGCGGACACCGAGAAGTTTTGCGGCACGCCGCCGATCAGGAAACCCGGGCTCATGCCCGCGTGTTCCAGCACCCAGGCGAGCATGCTGCTGGTGGTGGTTTTGCCGTGAGTACCGGCGACGGCCAGCACCCAGCGACCTTGCAACACGTGATCCGCCAGCCATTGCGGGCCGGAGACGTACGGCAGGCCTTTATTCAGCACGTATTCGACAGCCGGGTTGCCGCGGGACATGGCATTGCCGATCACCACCAGATCCGGTGCCGGATCGAGCTGCGCCGGGTCATAGCCTTGGGTCAACTCAATGCCCTGAGCCTCAAGCTGAGTGCTCATCGGCGGATAGACGTTGGCATCGGAGCCCGTCACGTGATGGCCAAGCTCTTTGGCCAGAACCGCCATCGAACCCATAAAAGTGCCGCAGATACCAAGAATGTGAATGTGCATTAGTCGACCTCGTAAAACATGGCCGCAGGTTAGCTTAGGGTGGGAAAATTCGCACCTTGTGTTTCGGACTTGAGGACGCCTTCGTCGGAACGCCGCCCGGAGCAAGCCCGCTTGGGTTTGTGAACGACTCAGATCAACTGTGGGAGCGGGCTTGCTCGCGAATGGCCGCGACGCGGTTTATCGGGCAATCCCGTGCTTGCGCAGCTTCCGATAAAGCGTATTGCGACTAACCCCAAGTTGTTCAGCCGTGTGAGTCATATGCCAACGCGTCTGTTCCAGCGCATTCAGCAACGCCAGCCGCTCAGCGTCATCCAGCGGGTAGTCCGACGGCTCCTCAACGGCAACAACCGGAACTGGCCGAGCCTGACGAATCATCGCCGGCAAATCCTCCAGCCCGATCCGCCCACCGTCGCACAACGCCGCTAACGTGCGCAGCACATTACGCAACTGCCGCACGTTCCCCGGCCAGGCGAAGGCCAGCAACGCCTGGCGTGCCGGACCGTCGATCAATACGGTTTCCCCGCCCGCCTCTTCGGCCAGCAAAAAATCGAGCAGTTGGGATTTATCACTGCGATCACGCAACGCCGGCAATGCAACTTCCAGCCCATTGAGTCGGTAATACAAATCCTCGCGGAAGCTGCCGTCCTGCACCCGCTCCAGCAGATTGCGGTGAGTGGCGCTGATGATCCGTACGTTGACCGACTCCGGCTCGCCGCCGATCGGCACCACCTGACGGTCTTCCAGCACCCTTAATAGCCGGGTCTGCAAGGCCAGGGGCATGTCACCGATTTCATCGAGGAACAGAGTCCCGCCATCAGCCTGCTGCAACTTGCCGCGCATGCCTTCCTTGCGTGCACCAGTAAAGCTGCCGCCGCGATAACCAAACAGTTCGCTCTCGATCAGGCTTTCGGGGATGGCGGCGCAGTTGAGGGCGACGAAGGCTTTTTCTGCTCGCTGGCTGGCCTGGTGGACGGCTTTGGCAAACGCTTCTTTACCGGATCCGGTTTCGCCGTTGATCAGTAGCGGTACGTCCCGCTCGAACACGCGCAAGGATTTGCGGAAATCTTCCTGCAACCCCGTGTCACCCAGACAAATACCCGACAAGCGCGAAGATTCGGCGATCACCGCACTTTGCACCACCGGCACCGGAATGCTGCGTGGCTGCCCGCGCAACAGCGCAAACAGACTCCGTCCGTCGCGCGTGCGCAACGGCCAACTGGCGCTGGCATTGACGCTGGCGCGGCCGAGCAATTCATCCAGCGAGCAGTCGAAAAACGCCTCCACCGGTTTGCCCAGCAACCCACCGCGAATATGCCCCAGCAGGTTCAGCGCACTCTGGTTGACCGCGCTGATCCGCCCTTCTCCGTCGAATGCCAACAACCCTTCGCTGAACAGCCCGACGGATTCGGCCTGAAGGTGAAAACGCAGCAACCACTGATTGTCGAAATAGCGCAGGAAGTAGCAGCTCTCGATCATCTTCGCCGAAAGATTGACCAGGGCCATGGTGTGGAACTGGCTTTGACGAGAGACCTCGTGGCGCGCCGAGGACACATCGAGCACCGCCAGCAGTTCGCCGTGTGGGTCGAACACCGGGCTCGCCGAGCAGGTCAGGCCGGTGTGACGGCCGCGAAAATGCTCATCCTGGTGGATGGTCAGCGACTGACGCTCCACCAGACAGGTGCCGATGCCGTTGGTACCTTCACAGGCTTCGCTCCAGTCCGCACCGAGCCAGAGGCCGGCGCGTTCGAAAATCTTCCGTTCGGCAGGCGCGGTGACGCAGTTGAGGATCACCCCGCGGGCGTCAGTCAGCAGGACCGCGTGGCCGGCGCCTGAAAGTTGCTGATGAAGGCTGGTCATTTCGCTGCCGGCGATGTGCAGCACTTGCTGCAAGCGCTCGCGGCTTTCCAGGACGCGGCCATGTTCCAGCACTGTTGGTGCCATGGTCAGGGCCGGGTCGAGGTGATAGTCCTCAAGACAGCGCAGCCAGGAGCGGGCAATCGACGGATCGCTGCCGGGGCCGTGCAAGTGAGACTTTCCCTGAGTGACGGTCAGGACCTGCTGGGCATGGCGACTCAAATGGTTGTCGTGCATTTCTTATTGTTCTCCCCGAAAGGTGTACACGGCCCTGTAGGAGCTGCCGAAGGCTGCGATCTTTTGACTTTGATGGTTCGAGATCAAAAGATCGCAGCCTTCGGCAGTGCCTACGGTCCATCACAGGCACCGAGCATCCTCCAGCCATCCATGCTTTGCAATGCTGGCAAGACCGCCCGGTCACAGGTTGCGCCAGAAGCGGTACAAAGTGTCACCATGGCTGTACCGAAACCGTCACAGCCAGCGTCCGTCGGTCCGACAAAAACCGCGTAAGGCCTTGATTTGCCTGACCTGCAAGGCACTGGCCCGACCTTTGCTCTACGCTTATAGCAAGCGCACATGCGCCTCTCTAATAAGTACAAAAGCCAAGGAGAAAACATCATGCGTTACGCTCACCCCGGTACTGAAGGCGCTATCGTTTCGTTCAAGAGTAAATACGGTAACTACATCGGCGGCGAGTTCGTCGCGCCTGTTAAAGGTCAGTACTTCACCAATACCTCGCCAGTGAATGGCCAACCGATTGCCGAATTCCCGCGCTCCACGGCCGAAGACATCGACAAAGCCCTGGACGCTGCCCACGCCGCTGCCGATGCCTGGGGCGCCACGTCCGCCCAGGCTCGCTCGCTGGTGCTGCTGAAAATCGCCGACCGCATCGAACAGAACCTCGAAGTCCTGGCGATCACCGAATCCTGGGACAACGGCAAAGCCGTGCGTGAAACCCTCAACGCCGACATCCCGCTGGCGGCGGACCATTTCCGCTACTTCGCCGGTTGCATCCGCGCCCAGGAAGGCAGCGCTGCAGAGATCGACGGCAATACCGTGGCGTATCACATCCATGAACCATTGGGCGTGGTCGGGCAGATCATCCCGTGGAACTTCCCGATCCTGATGGCTGCCTGGAAACTCGCCCCGGCCCTGGCGGCTGGTAACTGCGTGGTGCTCAAGCCTGCCGAGCAAACGCCGCTGGGCATTACCGTGCTGATGGAGCTGATCGGCGACCTGCTGCCGCCGGGCGTGCTGAACGTGGTGCAAGGCTTCGGCAAAGAAGCCGGCGAAGCACTGGCCACCAGCAAACGCATCGCCAAGATCGCCTTCACCGGCTCGACCCCGGTCGGCTCGCACATCATGAAATGCGCCGCCGAAAACATCATTCCGTCCACCGTGGAGCTGGGTGGCAAGTCGCCGAACATCTTCTTCGAAGACATCATGAAGGCCGAGCCAAGCTTCATTGAAAAAGCCGCTGAAGGCCTGGTGCTGGCGTTCTTTAACCAGGGCGAAGTCTGCACCTGCCCTTCCCGCGCCTTGGTGCAAGAGTCGATCTACGACGACTTCATGAAAGTCGTGATGAAGAAAGTGCTGTCGATCAAACGTGGCGACCCGCTGGACACCGACACCATGGTCGGCGCCCAGGCGTCCGAGCAGCAATTCGACAAAATCCTTTCGTACCTGGAAATCGCCAAGGGCGAAGGCGCCGAGCTGTTGACCGGCGGCAAGGTGGAGAAACTCGAGGGCAACCTGGCGACCGGGTATTACATCCAGCCGACCCTGCTCAAGGGCACCAACAAAATGCGCGTGTTCCAGGAAGAAATCTTTGGCCCGGTGGTGAGCATCACCACCTTCAAGGACGAAGCCGAAGCCCTGGCCATCGCCAACGACACCGAGTTCGGCTTGGGTGCCGGCCTCTGGACCCGCGACATCAACCGCGCCTATCGCATGGGCCGCGCCATCAAGGCCGGTCGTGTGTGGACCAACTGCTACCACCTGTACCCGGCGCACGCCGCGTTCGGCGGCTACAAAAAATCCGGCGTCGGTCGTGAAACCCACAAAATGATGCTTGATCACTATCAGCAGACCAAAAACCTGCTGGTGAGCTACGACATTAATCCGTTGGGCTTCTTCTAAAAAGCGTGGGCGGGACAGGTATTCCTGTGTCGCCCTTCACATAGCTTTCGCGAGCAAGCCCGCTCCCACAGTGGTTCTCCAGTGTTCACAGAACCCCTGTGGGAGCGGGCTTGCTCGCGAAGGCGTCCTCACCGACAACACCGGACATCGCCCTGCCGCTCTGGCACGGGCTTTGCGTGCCCGCTCTACACGAAAACGTCGTACCCGAAAGTCCAAAAGATTAAACAATAAAAAATAGAGAGGACTTATGACTTCTACTACACAGCTCAAACCCACACTCGGCACCCTGCATTTATGGGGCATTGCCGTCGGCCTGGTGATTTCCGGCGAGTATTTCGGCTGGAGTTACGGCTGGGGCACCGCAGGGACCCTGGGTTTCCTCGTCACCGCCCTAATGGTGGCGACGATGTACACCTGTTTCATCTTCAGCTTCACCGAATTGACTACCGCGATTCCCCACGCGGGCGGGCCGTTTGCCTACAGCCGGCGGGCCTTCGGTGAGAAAGGCGGGCTGATCGCCGGCATCGCCACTCTGATCGAATTCGTCTTTGCGCCCCCGGCGATTGCCATGGCCATTGGCGCCTACCTCAACGTGCAATACCCGGAACTGGACCCCAAGATCGCCGCCGTTGGCGCCTATTTCGTGTTCATGGGCTTGAATATCCTCGGCGTCAGCATCGCCGCGACGTTTGAACTGGTTGTCACCGTACTGGCGGTCGCCGAATTGCTGGTGTTCATGGGCGTCGTTGCGCCAGGCTTCAGCTTCAGTAATTTCGCGCTTAACGGCTGGTCGGGCGCCAACGAGTTCACCATGGGCTCGATCCCTGGCATCTTTGCGGCGATCCCCTTTGCGATCTGGTTTTTCCTTGCGATTGAAGGCGCGGCGATGGCGGCTGAAGAAGCCAAGGACCCGAAACGCACGATTCCCAAGGCGTATGTCAGTGGCATTCTGACCTTGGTGTTCCTGGCTATCGGCGTGATGGTGATGGCGGGCGGCGTTGGCGACTGGCGTCAACTGTCGAACATCAACGATCCGTTGCCTCAGGCAATGAAAGCCGTGGTCGGCAACAATTCGAGCTGGATGCACATGCTGGTGTGGATTGGTCTGTTCGGGCTAGTGGCAAGCTTTCACGGGATCATTCTTGGCTACTCGCGGCAGTTCTTTGCGCTGGCCCGGGCCGGTTACCTGCCTCGCGGTCTGGCCAAGCTCTCGCGCTTCCAGACTCCGCACCGGGCAATCCTGGCCGGCGGCGTGATCGGCATCGCGGCGATCTACAGCGACGGTCTGGTCAACCTGCAAGGCATGACCCTGACGGCAGCAATGATCACCATGTCGGTATTCGGTGCCATCGTGATGTACATCATCAGTATGCTGAGCCTGTTCAAACTGCGTAAAACCGAGCCGAACCTTGAACGCACCTTCCGCGCGCCGGGCTACCCGATCGTGCCAGGGATTGCGCTGTTTCTGGCCGTGGTGTGCCTGGTGGCGATGGCCTGGTTCAACACACTGATCGGGTGTGTGTTCCTCGGGTTTATGGCTGCCGGTTACTTGTATTTCCAATTGACCGCCAAGCAGCGCTTCGATGCGCCGGCGGACGCGATGCTCGAAGGCGTCTGAGTTGCACCGGTGCCGGGCCTGTTGCCCGGCGCCTGCCATATTGAAGTGCACGCAGATCCAATGTGGGAGCGGGCTTGCTCGCGAAGGCGGTGTGTCATCCGACACATGTACTGGATGACACACCGCCTTCGCGAGCAAGCCCGCTCCCACAGGGGTTTGGTGGTGTATTTGAGTCGTTGATTGAATCAGGAGAATAACGTGGCCGCATTTGCCCATTCCGTCGGCGCCCAGACCTATCGCTTCGAGAGCCTCAAGGACGTCATGGCCAAGGCCAGTCCGGCGCGTTCCGGGGACTTTCTGGCCGGCGTCGCCGCCCTCAACGATGGCGAGCGGGTGGCTGCGCAGATGGCCCTCGCCAACATCCCGCTCAGCCACTTCCTGCAAGAAGTACTCATTCCTTACGAAGCCGATGAAGTCACCCGACTGATCATCGACACTCACGATAAACAAGCTTTCGCCGCCGTCAGCCACCTCACTGTCGGCGGCTTTCGCGACTGGCTGCTCAGCGATGCCGCCGACGAACAGAGCCTGCGCGCCCTCGCGCCCGGCCTGACTCCGGAAATGGTCGCCGCCGTGTCGAAAATCATGCGCGTGCAGGATCTGGTGCTGGTAGCGCAGAAAATCCGCGTGGTCACCCAGTTCCGCGGCACGATGGGCCTGCGCGGTCGGCTATCCACCCGCCTGCAACCCAATCACCCCACCGACGAACCGGCCGGTATCGCCGCGAGCATTCTCGACGGTCTGCTGTACGGTAACGGTGACGCGATGATCGGCATCAACCCGGCCACCGACAGCATCGCCTCGATCTGCGCCATGCTGGAAATGCTCGACGCGATCATCCAGCGCTACGAGATTCCGACCCAGGCCTGCGTGCTGACTCATGTCACCACGTCCATTGAGGCGATCAATCGCGGCGTTCCGCTGGACCTGGTGTTCCAGTCGATCGCCGGCACCGAGGCGGCCAACGCCAGTTTCGGTATCAACCTGAATGTGCTGCAGGAAGGCTATGACGCCGGTTTGAGCCTGAATCGCGGCACGCTGGGCCAGAATCTGATGTATTTCGAGACCGGCCAAGGCAGCGCCCTGTCAGCCAACGCCCACCACGGCATCGATCAACAGACCTGCGAAACCCGCGCCTACGCCGTTGCGCGACATTTCAAACCGTTCCTGGTGAACACCGTCGTAGGATTCATTGGCCCGGAATACCTCTACAACGGTAAACAGATCATCCGCGCCGGCCTCGAAGACCACTTCTGCGGCAAGCTCCTGGGCGTGCCCATGGGTTGCGACATCTGTTACACCAACCACGCCGAAGCCGACCAGGACGATATGGACACCCTGCTGACCCTGTTGGGCGTGGCCGGGATCAACTTCATCATGGGCATCCCCGGCTCCGATGACATCATGCTCAACTATCAGACCACCTCGTTCCACGACGCCCTTTACGCCCGCCAGACGCTGGGCCTGAAACCGGCGCCGGAATTCGAACAATGGCTGGCGAGAATGGGCATTTTCACCCAGGCAGACGGCAAGATTCACTTCGGCGACAGCCTGCCGCCGGCTTTCCGCCAAGCGATGGCGCAACTGGGATGAGTGTTGAAATGGATAAACCACCCGTTGATCCACAGAACCCGTTGCTGGAACTGCGTCGCCTGACGCCAGCGCGGATCGCCCTGGGTAAAACCGGCACCAGCATGCCGACCAGCGCGCAGCTGGATTTCCAGTACGCCCACGCTCAGGCCCGGGATGCTGTGCACTTGCCGTTCGACCATGCGGGGCTCAGCTCACAACTGGCCGAACGCGGGCGTGCCAGTTTGCTGCTACACAGCGCCGCTACGGACCGGAACAGTTACTTGCAACGCCCCGATTTGGGGCGAAAGCTGAGTGATGAGTCGGCTCAGATACTGCGCGATTACGCATTGGCCAATCCCGGCGGTGTCGATCTGGCAATTGTCGTTGCCGATGGGTTGTCGGCGTTGGCCGTTCATCGCCATACCCTGCCGTTTCTGGCGCGGATGGAAGACCAGATTGTGAATGACGGTTGGTCCGTCTCACCGGTCATTCTGGTGGAACAGGGTCGGGTCGCCGTAGCCGACGAGATCGGCGAACTGCTGGGTGCGAAAATGGTGGTAATCCTGATCGGCGAACGCCCTGGCCTCAGTTCCCCGGACAGCTTGGGGCTGTATTTCACCTACAATCCAAAGGTCGGGCTGACCGATGCCTATCGCAACTGCATTTCCAATGTCCGACTCGAAGGCCTGAGTTACGGCATGGCAGCACACCGTTTGCTGTATTTGATGCGCGAAGCCTGCAGGCGGCAGTTGTCAGGGGTCAATCTGAAGGACGAAGCGCAGGTTCTGACACTGGAGTCGGACGCAGGAGCGGACATGAAAGGTAATTTCCTACTGAGTCTGCCGGATGCCTGAACCGTTTCCGCATTGCGTTTCTGATCCAGTTTCAGGCAGGATCGACGCACGGCTGCCCGAGTGAGAACCGTTCGCCGTCACAGTACGTGAAGACAGCCACTTGAAGACGAGACCTACCATGCGGATTATTCAAGCGACCCTCGAACACCTGGACCTGCTGACCCCGTTGTTCGTCAAATATCGCGAGTTTTATGGCTCCCTGGCCTATCCGGACTCGTCCCGGGCGTTCCTTGAAAAGCGCCTGCGTCGCAAGGAGTCGGTGATCTACCTGGCCCTGGCCAATGACGACAGCAACAAACTGATGGGTTTCTGTCAGTTGTACCCGAGCTTTTCGTCCCTTTCGCTTAAACGCGTGTGGATCCTCAACGACATCTACGTCGCCGAAGAGGCCCGCCGCCAGTTGGTGGCCGACAACCTCATCCGCACCGCGAAGAAAATGGCCAAGGAAACCAACGCTGTACGCATGCGCGTTTCCACCAGCAGCAATAACGAAGTCGCACAGAAAACCTACGAATCCATCGGATTCAAGGAAGACACCGAGTTCAAGAACTACGTGTTGCCGATCAGCGACGAGCTCTGATCCGCCTCGAACATTGTGGGAGCGAGCTTGCTCGCGATAGCTTCTCCTCGGTATGACTGATACACCGAGGTGCCTGAATCGCGAGCAAGCTCGCTCCCACAGGAATCGATTGCACCACTCCAACCTGTGTGGATCCCTAGACATCCCCCGCTACAAACTCAACGCGTTTTTCACTTCTCAGCCCGTATAATCCCGAGCTTCCCGGCTTGTAAGAAAAACTACACCCGCTTGTAGCCTTACATGAAGTCAATCGCACAGGTCTGCTGACTCGGACTATCACCACAGGTGCCCCACATGGATTTCAACCCGCTCGACATTATCCTGCATCTCGATGTGTACCTCGATTTGCTGGTAAACAACTACGGGCCATGGATTTACGCCATTTTGTTCCTGGTGATCTTCTGCGAAACCGGCCTGGTCGTGATGCCATTCCTGCCGGGCGACTCCCTGCTTTTCATTGCTGGCGCAGTAGCCGCCGGCGGCGGCATGGACCCGGTGCTGCTGGGTGGCCTGCTGATGCTGGCGGCAATCCTTGGCGACAGCACCAACTACCTGATCGGAAGAACGGCCGGCGAGCGTTTGTTCAGTAACCCGAACTCGAAAATCTTCCGCCGCGACTACCTGCAACAAACCCACGATTTCTACGACAAGCACGGCGGTAAAACGGTGACGCTGGCGCGTTTCATGCCGATCATTCGCACCTTTGCACCGTTTGTCGCCGGCGTGGCCAAAATGCCCTACCCGCGTTTCTTCGCCTTCAGTGTTTTTGGCACGATCCTCTGGGTGGGCGGTCTGGTGACCCTCGGTTACTTCTTCGGCAACGTACCGTTCATCAAAAAGAACCTGTCGCTGCTGGTAGTGGGCATCATCCTGCTGTCGCTGGTACCGATGATCATCGGCATGATCCGCAGTCGCCTTGCTAACGCCGCGTCCAAAGCCCAATCGCGCTGATTCACCATGTGGTCCCTTAGCGCCTGGCGTCGCCGGCGCACCTTGGCCAAACACCCGATTGCCGACGACATGTGGCAGCGGGTGCGTCATCACTTGAGTTTTCTCGATGGCCTCAGCGCCGCTGAAGACCGGTGGCTGCGTGAAGCCAGCGTGCTGTTCCTCCAGGACAAACACCTGACCGCCCTGCCCGGTGTCGAACTCCACCAGGAGCAACGCCTGCTGCTTGCCGCCCAGGCGCAATTGCCGTTGCTACAGCTGGGCGATCTGAACTGGTATCAGGGTTTCCACGAAATCGTCCTCTACCCCGACGACTTCCTCAGCCCCCAGCGCCATCGCGACGCCAGCGGCGTCGAGCACGAATGGGACGGCGAACACAGCGGCGAAGCCTGGCAACAAGGCCCGATCATCCTCGCCTGGCCCGGCGTGATGGCCAGTGGTGGCTGGGAAGGCTACAACCTGGTGATCCATGAACTCGCGCATAAACTCGACATGCTCAACGGCGACGCCAACGGCCTGCCGCCGCTGCACGCCGACATGCGGGTCAGCGACTGGGCCAAGGTCATGCAAGAAGCCTACGACGACCTTGATCGACAACTGGATCGCAATCCCGACGCTGAAACCACCATCGACCCGTACGCTGCGGAAAACCCGGCTGAGTTCTTCGCGGTCACCAGCGAATACTTCTTCAGCGCCCCGGATTTGCTGCACGAGGCGTATCCTCTGGTGTATGAGCAGCTGAAGCTGTTTTATCGTCAGGACCCTCTGGCCCGGCTGCGGCAACTTCTGGCAGAAGACCCGGTCTATCAGGCACGCGACTAAGGTCTCTACGACCTCTGGTACATAGCAACGGCGGCGGAATATGCCTATAATCGCCGCCACTTTTTGGTCAATCCGGCCAAGTGTTTTTGGTCAACTAACGGGGGCACCGCCCAATGAGCTACAGCAAGATTCCGGCTGGCAAAGACCTGCCGAACGACATCTACGTCGCGATCGAGATTCCGGCCAACCACGCCCCGATCAAATACGAAATCGACAAAGACAGCGATTGCCTGTTCGTTGACCGTTTCATGGCCACCCCGATGTTCTACCCGGCCAACTACGGTTTCATCCCGAACACCCTGGCTGACGACGGTGACCCCCTCGACGTGCTGGTCGTGACCCCTTACCCGGTTGCTCCAGGTTCGGTCATCCGCGCCCGTCCGGTCGGCATCCTGCACATGACCGACGACGGCGGCGGCGATGCCAAAGTCATCGCAGTCCCACACGACAAGCTGTCCCAGCTGTACGTCGACGTGAAGGAATACACCGATCTGCCACCGCTGCTGCTGGAACAGATCAAGCACTTCTTCGAGAACTACAAAGACCTCGAAAAAGGCAAATGGGTGAAGATCGAAGGTTGGGGCGACGCAGAAGCCGCTCGCACCGAGATCATGAAGTCGGTTGCCGCCTATAAAGGCTGATAGCCGCCTCTCACGGACGGCTATAACGAAGAACCCCGGTTGATCCGGGGTTTTTTGTGGGCGTTTGAATATCATACTCAACAGCACATTTAACTGGCGGGCAAACCGGTTTTTTCTTGTTTAATTTTTACAAAAGACGTCTTACATCAGGACTTAAATTTCACGCCAGATTTGAACGTTTTGTTGAATCAAAGCCTTATGCCGCACGGCTAGACTCGTGTTTATGAAAAAGAACAAATCCTGCGGCCCACGATTCAGAATGCTCCTGAAAGAGCTACAAATCACGACAACGAGATTTGCCGAATTCCTGGGTATTTCCGACCCTCAAACCGTCCATAACTGGTATACCCGCGGAGTTCCTGACTACCGCATGGAAGATGTCGCCAGAAGACTGTCCGTAAATACTGAATGGCTGAAAACCGGCGAAGGACCGCAAGACGCCAGGGCATTGCATCTGATCGACGCATCCGGCAACACCTTCGACGCCCAGTCAATCCGGGGCACCTATCGGGTCATCGACCCAGTCGATATCGAACTACCCTTTTACAAAGAAGCGGCCACCGCCCCCGGCTCCGACAAAACCCATGTCATCAAAGACCCTAGCGAATCGATCCGCCTGCCGCGCAGCGATCTTGACTCCCTGGAAATCAACCACGCCGATGCCATCTGCGCCCGCATGGTTGGCAACAGCATGGCCGAAAAAATTGAAGATGGCTCCATCGTCGCCATCGACCGCGGGCTCACGCAAATTGTCGACGGAGAGATTTACGCAATCGAGCATGATGGCATGTTGCGCATCAAATACCTGAGCCGGGTACCAGGCAACGCGATACGCATGCGCAGCCACAACAGCTCCGAATACCCGGATGAAGTCTTCAGACCTCCGCAAATCGAAGAACAAAACATAAGGGTTCTGGGATGGGTGTTCTGGTGGTCGACCCTGAATAAACGCAGGCCACCCGTACCTTTTCTGTAAACACATAACTTTGTAGCAGCTGGCGAAGCCTGCTGCTACAACTCACGGGATAGCTCTACCCCGCACACCACGCTGGGAATTTTGCAAAAAAATCAGTATGCTGCGCCCCACATTTGCGCATCGACCCGCCCCGCGGCGGCGAATCGCACCGACAAGGCAGATGACTTTCTCGCCAAGTCCCACAGCCGGACGCAAGATCCGGGTGTACGTTTTGAAGGCTGGCGCGGTTTACCAAAAATGAACCAAGCCAGTCCCCGAGAAGCCGGCCACAAGCCGGCTTTTTAATGTCTGCGAAAAAGTGAGCCTCAACGATTAGCGAGATAGATCAGCATCCCGCGCTGATCCAGCTCGTCAGCCGATGGCAAATCAGACGGAAGCAGCTTGTTCTCATGCATGAAATCCAGTTGAAGCACATTTCCCTTTAATACCTGATGGACCTGCGCTGCCTGATCGGCAAGACCTATTAAATTCGCACCGGCTTCTTGGTCATAATTTCCAGGCACGAAACGCCGCAGTGGATCACTCAAAATAGCCGTCAGAGTCTTACCAAATTCGGCGTGCTCGGTTGTGAGTTTCTGGGCGACGCCCAGTGCAGCTTTCTGCTCACCCAGCTCCGATAACGCCTGAACCCGACCTTGCCCAGACGCCAACCATGACCTATAGCTCATGGATAGCTCAAACGCGTGCATATACTCTCTTTTGTCTGCGATCAGTTTTCGGACCACACCATGAAAGTAACTCTGAGCAACAGAGCACTGATTTTCAGCAGTCAGTAGTTTGTGCTGAACGATTTCAGTCGAACTGTAATTACCCAACTCAGCAAGCGTACCCATCGCCGCGCTCACAGGGGCAAAATGAGCAAGCCACTGTTTCTCCTCAAGCCACTCTTGCTTAGCCTTTACATCATTTACAGCATTGCCGATCACATTTAGCTGCCGTTCGATTCCCTGTAGCTTCCGATAAATCAGGGCAAAGCCAACGGCACTCACAACCAGGTTGGCAACCTGAAGTCCCATCAGCATCTGGCCTTGCATCATCAGCTTCGATAATTGTCCATTGAGGACCTCTGACGGCGGCTCGGTACTGACAGAGTCCCCCTCCCTCAACCAGGCAATAACCTTTTTCGTGACCTTGTCTCTGATCACCCCTCCGACGCGTTCCAGTTCTCCTGACTCAAGCCCGATAGCCAGCCACTCGGGCACTTTGAAAACAACGCTCAAATCAATCATCGAAAGCACCCTCAAATACCGAGCTGAGCTGAGCACACATCATTTTTTGTCTAAGCATCGCGATATGTAGCACGCAAGGCACTGTCACGCGAAAAGCAGGTCCAGCCAGATCAATCGCAGTCCAGACACCCGTGAGAATCCAGCCGACCGGCCCCATGAAAACGGCCACACCACGTCCCAGAGCCGCGCCCGCGGCACCGCCGGCAGCAAGTTTTACGCCATAGCCAAGAAGCTGTTTGGCCATCGCGCTAGCAACGATTGTCTGGGGATTCCATGACCATCCGGACACCCATTCCACCAACATCCGGACACTGATTCCACGCTGATCCGGACACTCATTCCACGAGCATCCGGACACTCATTCCACGAGCATCCGGACACCGATTCCACGGCCATCCGGACACTTTCAGGCAGGCAGCAACGCAGGATTATTCACTACCATCGACCTCTTTTTTCGAAGCGAAGAGGT
>NZ_SOPU01000033.1:0-15037 GCF_004402115.1 Pseudomonas sp. F01002
AAAGTGTCCGGATGGCCGTGGAATCGGTGTCCGGATGCTCGTGGAATGAGTGTCCGGATCAGCGTGGAATCAGTGTCCGGATGTTGGTGGAATGGGTGTCCGGATGGTCATGGAATCCCCAGTCGACCCTCTGCACTGAATCTTTCCCGTAGTTGAGTCGTCAGGCGTATTGGTTGGAGGAGTTGCAATGACAACAATCGATGTGAAATCCCGATTCGAAGCAAAGCTTCTCCGTCCGGCAAAGCCTGGTAATGATACGTCGTGGGCGTTTCTGGTACTGCCAAGAGACGCGAGTGAACAGCTTCCGAGGCGAGGAAGGACGACAGTTGAAGGCACAATCAATGCGCACCACTTCCAGGCAACCCTTGAGCCGGATGGTCAGCTGAGCCATTGGCTGCGGGTCAGCAGAGAGTTACTCGAAGCCGCAGGCGCGGCTGTTGGGGACATCGTTACGCTGGAGCTAGCCTCTGTGAAGAAGGAACCCGAGCCTGACATCCCGGCAGATTTTCAGGAGGCACTGGCAGCCACTCCTGAGGCTCGTAAAGTCTGGAACAATACGACGACCATCGCACGAGTAGACTGGATTCACTGGATTACTTCAGCCAAGCAACTCAAGACCCGCGCAAAACGAATCAGTGATGCCTGCGATATGCTCGCATCCGGCAAGAAGCACGTTTGCTGTTTCGACCAGTCCGGTTACTACAGTAAGGCCTTCCGTGCGCCCGAGGCGGATAATTCTTAAATGGGGCATTAGATTCAAATCGTTCGGCTCGTTCACCGGGACCGACTAAGCTGGCCTTTTAGCTTGAGTGTTATGAATGTCTGCAAAGGGTTGTGGATTTCGGTCAGTTACGACAGGCAGCAATCGGCTGTGGATTCAACCGGTCGGCGCAACACACCTAAATCCCGCTGTCTGCCGAAGACGTTCACGGCGCCGACGCCCTATTGCATCGGTCTCGCTGATCCCGTCTCGCACCACCCCGAATGCATGTAAGGTCAGGGTGCGCGTTCAGGGCTGGCGACGTTGATTCCGTACGTTGCACTATCCGGCTAACGACGTTCAGGCCTCCCCGAGGGCTGCCCGCGTTGAGCGGGCATCGGAAATCATCCGAACTAATTCAGGCACCTGATTCAGGGTCACTCGCAGGCATCCCGCGAGCCTCCTTATCGTTTTCGTCCTGGTCGTTCATCTGTGGGTCGTTGTCTGGGTTATCGACGAGGCTGTTCGTACCAGCTTTTGGATGCTCACTCGATACCGAATTAGTAGCATCCACATCAGCCACATCAGCCATATCTGCATCGACAGGAGCTTCATCGTCGGTCGGTAATGGAACTTCGTACTGGTTCCAGCTCGGGTCGTGGCCAGTTTCGTTGTCCGTGGTGCGTGTTTCGCGTTGCTGCGATTTATTGCCTGGTGCGTTCTCGTTAATTTCCATGGTGGCTCTCCGACCTAATGCGCGTGATTTCCGTGCTTAAACATGAGAAGCGGTCGTGCGCTGCAAGTGCCTACCATTGGACAGACGGCGAACACAAAAAACCCGGCTTGCTGGTCGGGCTTTCTCTCCTATCGCATATCGTCTGATAGCGGTGTTATTTCATCTGCCTCTGGTGTAGTCCTCTCACCAGGTTCTTTCCAGTCTTCTGGGCGATCATCGCTGGGTTTTGTTAACGGATCGTATTTATTCGGATCGTCTGGATCTAGCGTCGGCTCATCTGAACCTGGCTCAGGCTTGGATGGAACAGAACCTTGTGTTTGGTCTTGAAAACTCGAATCGGAAGACATACCCACCTCACCAATGAGGTCCAGCTTTTCTGGGCGGTAATAGTTTGAAGTTGGCAGGTGAAAAGTGTGCGACTGAGCAGATGAGCGGGCAGTAAAAAGCCGTTTGGGGTTGCACGGAATTGCCCCCAACTGCATCACCACTGACCAGTCATTTGCATCGGACTTGACCAGCGCACATGGGAATGACGACCGGCAGAAATCGGCCAGAAGCAGCCAGTCGCATTTTTTTTGATGATAAGCAGCGATCCAGAGTTTCACTTAATGCTTACAGGGGTTGAATGCCTCCAACTCACCACGGGGAAGAGGAACTCCAATGTCCCATGGGGCATAGTTGTTCTGCAAAGGAACATTAGAAGACCAGTTTCCGGTTCCACGCACGAACAAGCCGTCTCGCACAGTAAGCAGCGATATGTTTTGGGACTGTAGGTACCGAACCACTTGCGCTCTTAGCTTCACATCTATTGCCCCTATAGTTTCGCCTGGGCTCAACGCGTAGTAACGCTCCGCCTCGAACAAGTGCACGGGCATTGTGTCCTGCTCCCCCCTCCAGATGTAACTGCATTGCACCTCGGGAGAGCGAAGTTCGCCAGCTTGCCGGTAGCGCTTATTCTCGAAAACTACCAAACGCAAACCACCACGCTCCGAAACAAGCAGCCCTTGTTTCGGCTCGGCTGGTTTCGCAACCCCATAAGGTACGGACATCCAGCTTGCCGGCACAACGAGTTCAGGCGCCCCATCAAGTGAAAGGTCTCTCACCAGTTGTGATGTAGCCTCTGGAGTCCCATAGGGCGCTTGGTATGCGCATCCAGCAATCAGCGACGTGGCAATGGCCAGACCAATTAAATTCATTCTCATATAACCCCTCCCTGAAAAGGCTCGTATTCAACACCAAATGCCTGCCTCGGACCACTAGCCTAATGTGCATGACGAGGTGACTGCATCCGCCCTGAGGTCTTAATCAAGCCCACTATCGGCCAGTAGCGGACGTCCGTGACCTGCGCTTTTACAAGTCGGAAACATACTCACGATTTCGCAGTTATTTATCCTTCAGCAATTCCTCAATCAGTCTTTCTGTCGCACACATTTCACCTAGAAACTTCTGATCATAATGACTGGAGGTTTCCAGGTAACCTCTTGTGCAATTTAACAGTTCCTTCAAGCTCGCCTCCAGCATTTGCTCTGAGCCAGGCCCGAGCAATGCCAAGGTCAATTCGTACCGCCTCATGAAATCAGCCACAACGACCTCATCAGACGTCACGAGTTTGTCTCGCATAGCAGCGGTAGCTTTTTCGATTTGCTGGTTCAAACCCAATAATCTGTCGTTCAGCACATTCCACTCCCGCTAGCGTTCACTCATAAAATTTACCAGCGAGCAAAATTGCCGCACAGCGCTGCCATACGTTCAATACAGAAGCGTCCGTCAAAGAACACCTGGTGCTAGCGATTGCCCACGAAGCTGCAGCATCAAGAAAGGTGTCAACAGAACCGTTCTCCCACCCCAAGGCGCCGGGCCCAAAGGGAGATGATGGAGAAGTCTCCTCCAACAAACGTTCCCGGGAGAAATCATCACCGAGAGCCGCCATAAATCCAATGAAGGATTGCTCGTCGTTTACGATTTCCAGCAACTCATGAAGATCTACACACATAGGCATCCTGGCATTAACGTAATGGCGAGATAATACTGAACGGCATGCTGCTATGCAGCGATATGGGCGGTCAACCACCATTGCCAATGTCTGCAATGGGTCGTTTTCCGCCGGTCGCGACAGGCAGAAATCGGCCGAGGCTGTGTAAAAACGTTTTCGATCTGCGGAGGCAGACGAAAACAGCCCAAAAATCGCGTCCCTACGCAAATTTCAGGTCTACTTACCAAACGGTCGACGCCAGATTTCACGTAGTAACGCTGACTTCAAAGTGACGAATGCGTTTTTACACGGCCTGGGCCAGGAGCGGTCATTCGGGCTAGACGCTATCCGGAATAACGTTAGGCCCTGACGTTAAATCTGCTCAATAAAGCGGCACCATCCGTGACACCAAGAACTGATCGATCGCAGCGATTTTCTGAGTTGCGTGGCCGAGCTGAGAGTCGGCGTTGCTGTACGCAACCTCTGCCTCATTGTGGAGTGCATAGGCCATGTGCGCCGCGATGCGGACGCTCATTGGCTGCCGGGAGAGGTCGATGCCGAACGGGTCGCCACTGTCGTGCTGCGCCTGGTTGTCGAGAACAATAGCAAGTTCGTGCGCAGCAGAAAGCGAGCCGGGGAAAACATCGAGCACTACTGCCTGGAACCCTAAGGGATGAAGCGGCTGGGGTCGGGCAATTACGAGCTGGCCACACCTATTGGAGCGACGAAGAGCTGGATAAGGCTGTTCACGATCGGCTGGCAAAAATCTGCCAAGAAGCCGATATGCGCAATTGCTTCATCGAGGCTGACGCTTGAGAAGTGAGCGCTTTACTAAGCCCGTGTTAAATAGCTACCTTGTCGGAAAGCTGAATTAAAAGCTGTCTGGACGCTTTCAATCAACTGTTCCTCTAACAGCGTTGTGGCTGATGGTAGCTTGCTCGGTGCTCGATGCAAAACGATCTCGATCTCGGGCAATTGAGGAAAATCATCCTCGACCCCGAAGATCCGCCACTCAACCGGCACCATGCTCTGGGCCATTACAGTCACTGCTAAACCTCCGTTTACAGCGATTGTTCCTCCAGCAAAGCTCCGACTGGAATAGGCAATTCGCCAAGGCCGTCCATGGGCGTTAAGAGCAGCAATGGCATGCTCACGGAACACACACCCTTCGGGGAAAAACGCCAGCGGAACCGGCTCCATGCTCTGAGCCATATGTTGGCGCGAACCTACCCAGACTAACCGTTCTTTGCGCAAAATCTTTCCGCAGCTTCGATTTGGCTGTCGCGTGATCAGAGCCACGTCAAGATCTCCCGCCTCAAGTAGGTCAAGCAGCTCCCCACTCAAAGCCCCAGTTACTTCAAGCTGCACTCGTGGGTAAGCATGTGCAAAACGGGTCAACACAGAAGGTAAAAAAAACTGAGCGTAATCATCAGGTATGCCTAGTCTGAGGTGCCCCTCAGTGTATGGCTTTCCAACGGCCGCAAAGGCGCTTTCATTTAGATGGATCATACGACGCGCATAACCGAGAAGTATCTCACCGTCTTCCGTCAACCTTATTTGACGATTATCCCGTTGAATCAATTGTTTGCCCATCTGCTCTTCAAGCTTTTGCAACTGCATGCTTACTGCTGACTGAGTACGGCATAAAAAGTGAGCAGCACGCGTGAAACCTCCACTGTCGACAATGGCTATAAAAGCCTGGAGCAGGTTCAAATCAAGGTTTTTCAATCGCTTACCTCCTACTATCACGTTTCATGATCGATACCATAATAATATTTCATTTGTTTATAGCCAACAAGCATTTTATGTTGCTCGTAGCTTCCAATCGCCCCATCAATAAAAACGAGAAACATTATGAAAATTGGATTTGTTGGTTTAGGAACAATGGGACTTCCCGCGGCTCGGAACATTCAGGCTTTAGGCTTTGACTTGGTTGTTTATGACCTGCGGAGGGAAGTGGCAGAGTCTTTGTTAGCCAATGGTGCTGTGTGGGCTGACAGCCCTCGAGAAGTGATTGAGAATGTAGATGTCGTAGTTAGCATGGTCTTCGGACCAGTTCAAATTGATCAAGTTGTACGTGGTGCCGGTGGCTTTTTTGAAGCCGATATTACTGGCAAATACTGGATCGACCTGACAACCAGCAGTCCGTTTATGATGCGCAAGCTCGCCGACGAGTTCGTCGTGCGGGGTGGATTTCCTATTGATGCACCTGTTACCGGGTCAGTTGATTCCTCCATACGTGGTGACATGATTTTGTTTGTAGGTGGGCAGGATGCTCATATCGAAAAAACGCGTCCTGTTCTTGAAGCAATGGGTGTAATTCAAAAAGTTGGCCGCTATGGCAACGGTTACGTCGCCAAGCTGGTTAACAACCAGCTTTGGAAAATCCACGCTGCCGCTATAGGCGAAGCTATGGTAGCCGCTAAGGTTGCAGGTTTGGAGCCAGATGTATGGTGGGAAGCAATGAAGGGAGGGGCCGCCGATAGCTTCGTAATGCAACACGATGTACCGTCGATATTTGCCGGTCACTACGACCCATCTTTCCCGCTTGCGCTGTGCCTGAAAGATCTTGGCCTGATAGAAGAATTGTTAAATGAAACCGGAACACGCTGCGAGCTAACCCGTGCAACTCATGCGCGCTTCGAAGAAGCGAAGCAGCGTTACGGAGAGCGTTCCGGTGAAATGAGTGTCTGTCGGCTCATTGAAGATGATGCAAAGATTGCGTTGCGAGTGGCGGGCGACTGGGTAGCACCGTGGGAAGTCCTACCCGTACACGCATAGGTAGCCGCTTAATTAGGATCTCCTCTGAATTCAGGAACTCCAAGAGCTTGCGCTGGCGTAAATTGATCTTCCATACACCACCCAAAAGCTAAAATAATAGGATGATTAAAATGAAACTTGATTTTATGTATGTATTCAAGTGTGCGACGTTGGCAGTGGTACCTTTAATGTCATTAGGCGTTCAAGCGGCGGAGTCTGAATTCAGGGAAGATCAAGCCTTGCGATTGAGTTTTATTTCAGAGCCGGACTCTGAAATCGTTACAAATATGGCCAAGAAAATACTAGAGCAACAACTCGATTATAAAGTAAAACTCTCACTGCTAGCACTTGGCGTGCAATATCAAAGCATCTCAACTAAAAAGCTTGATGCTATGCTCATGGCTTGGCTACCGAACACCCAAGCTGCTTATTGGGATAAGTACAAAAATAGTGTTGATGATTTAGGCATAATCTATGGCGGGAAGCTTGGATGGGTGGTGCCAGACTATGTGCCGGTCAACGAAGTAAGAACAATCGCTGATTTGGAAAATCCCGAAGTTGCAAAGAAATTTATAGGAACAATACAAGGCATCGACCCTGGTGCAGGCCTAATGAGAAAATCCGAAGAAACAATAAAAAATTACAACTTAGTCGATTACAAACTCTCCGCTAGCAGCGCAACTGCAATGACTATTGCGATGGATCGAGCCATTCTTAAAAAAGACTGGATCGTTGCCACAGCCTGGACCCCTCATTGGATGTTTGGAAAGTGGAACCTACGCTATTTGGAAGATCCAAAAGGCTCTTTAGGTGGTGCTGAGGGCGTACATACCCTTTCTCGCAAAGGGTTCGGTGAAGATTTTCCTCGAGCAGCGAACTTCCTTCAAAACTACAAAATCCCCCTTGCCGACTTGCAGGGAATTATGGCTGAGGCTCATGAGACTTCAAACTCCGATGGGGCTATCAATCATTATCTTGACTCACACCCAGAGAAAATTACTGAATGGACCGAAAGTGCAAAAAAACTTCCACTCTACAAAAACTAACATAGCCCTTGGCGTGTCAAGTAGCCAAAGTACACTTCCTGTAGTGGATCTGATGAAACCGGACACCATTTAGACGAGAATGCTCGCCAGATAGAGGTGTCTGAAGACCAAGCCACGTCGTTCCTTTTCCGCTGAATTCAAACGCGAGGCCGCAGGCCTCGTGCTTGATGAAGGCTTCAGCCATATCGAAGCCTAACGTTCGCTCGGGGTTGTTGAGTTCGCGTTACACGCTGGGTTAATCAGCTTCAGTAGGAGAGCAAAGGTGTTACTCCGCAGCAAGGCTGCTAATGCCGGAGCAACAGAAAATCCAGGAACTGGAAGCTCGAATCGCTCACCTTGAACGGGAGAAATCCATTTTAAATGGCTACCGCGCTCTTGATGTCGAAGGAGCACACGCGCACTCGCTGATTGATCTGTTGAGTGCCAAGAGCCAGTTTATTGGATGTACACGGTCTTTGATGTCACTCGTTCATCTACTACACCCATCCCGGTGCAGAGGCAGAAAAGCTGAACAGGCAATGCATTCGTGCGGCTAGATATTCGGAACTCCAGCGCCTCCACCTCACGTTCGATCGCCCCAGATGCCGTGGGAGATTGCGGTAATCCATGGCGATGATGACGCAATTGTCGCCGTCCAACAGAATGTGCATTGCAATAATTTGTTGAAGTGCGCCCAGCGACAGGGTTGACGCTAGCCGGTCTGTTGCATCGATCAGTTGATTTCACAGTCGATTGCAGCCTTCGCGACAGACAGCAATCGGCCCAGAAGCTGCCTGTCATCTGGCGGTCGCGCGGAAAAGAAGTGACCGGTTAAGCCCTTAATATGGCTGGCGTCATTGTGCCCCAATGTAGTGTCATTTCTGATGCAATTCAGCGCAGCTAAGGCCATTTCAGCGGAGCTTTTGACTGAAATCAATCCCCACTATTATCGAATAGTATAGGAAAACAGACATTGTATTTTTTTCAACGACTACACTTGTAAATCAAGTAGTATAATTAATTGTGATATCTAGATGTTATTTCCCTTGAAAACAGCGCCCTCCCTTTGATCCTAATAGCGGACTTTACATGAAGATTGAAATTCTTAAACAAGCGGTTATGGACTCACGGGACGGCATCACCATCTCCGACAATTGCATCGACGACAATCCGTTGATTTTTGTAAATCCTGCTTTTGAGCGAATGACTGGCTACTCGTTCGAAGAAATTACTAATATTAACTGTCGATACCTACAAAGAAACGATCGAAAACAGCCTGAACTGGAAATTGTTCACAATGCCGTTAAAAAAGGCGAGTACTGCCTCGTAACCTTGCGAAACTACCGCAAGGATGGAACTATGTTTTGGAACGAGTTGAGCATATCGCCAATTCATGATGAGAACGGGACTGTAACCAACTTTATTGGAATACAAAAAGATGTAACACCCAGAATGATAATACAACAACAACTTCGCGACGAGCATCAGTCTCTCGAAAAAATGAAAATACACTTCGAGCAACTATCCATAAAAGATGGACTCACAGGCATTTACAATCGTCGTTTTTTTGATACGCAGTTCGAAATTCA
Source organism: Pseudomonas sp. F01002 (assembly GCF_004402115.1). Taxonomy (NCBI): domain Bacteria; kingdom Pseudomonadati; phylum Pseudomonadota; class Gammaproteobacteria; order Pseudomonadales; family Pseudomonadaceae; genus Pseudomonas; species Pseudomonas sp. F01002. The sequence continues at coordinate 8,783 of NZ_SOPU01000033.1, forward strand.
ATGTAAAATTGCATGTCGCAATGGCGACTCATTGACTCTTGCCATGATTGATGTTGATCACTTCAAATCATTCAATGATATTTATGGGCATCAAGCTGGCGATGAAGCGTTAATACGTGTCGCAGATAGTTTAAATAAGTCCTTCCAGCGAGGCTCTGATTTTGCAGCCAGGTATGGCGGCGAAGAATTTGTGATTCTGTCCAACGGCATGGCGAAAGACCAGGCAGCTCTGTATGTCAAGTCGCTATGCCAACGAGTGCGAGATTTGAGAATACCGCACTCCGCTTCCAGCACAGGCTACTTGACGATAAGCATCGGTTTTTCAGTTCATACATTTGGTCCACTGCACCCGTCTAACGTACTACTGGCGCAAGCCGATAATGCTCTCTATGTAGCTAAAGAACGGGGAAGAGATCAATCTTTTAGTCTTTAGGTTCTGACGACAATCTGGAGAAAATGGCGTTTGTATCACCATCATGCCCCCCCTAAAGGGCACTTTTGGTCGCCCAGGGCTGGTCGTCGCCGGCAGCAATCGGCCATTTGCGCTTGTTTTCAATGTCAGCTATGGGTCGTTTACTGCCCTTGGCGACAGGCAACAATCGACCCAAAGCGGATATTTATAAGGTGATTTTTTGATTGCTCACCGTCTTTCTCATTGCTGCCCTTCAATCAGGATCCATATCCGTTGTAGCGCTCAAGTTGGAAGCTCCCAGGAAGTAAAACATTCCACCTGCAACAATGAAGAGCGCAAGCATGTAGAAGATGTAGTAGGGAGGCTGAGTCGCCAATACGACTCCGCAAAGCACCGGTCCCAGTGCCGCGCCGAGGTTGGACAGGTTTTGTGCTCCGTAATACATGCCGCGCAGGTTGTCCGGAGCGATTTTGTCGATGAACATGTACTCGGCGGGGAATACTATGATCTCGCCGACCGTGAAAATGGCTATGGAAATGACCCAGAGCAGAATAGAGGTCGACAGGGCAAAACCCGCCAACCCCATAATGAACATACTCAGTCCCGCGGCCAGCCACAGATTCAGATGTCTGTGAGAGATCTTCCTGCCTATGGAGTATTGCAAGCTGATCACCATCAGCGCATTGGTCGCCACAACGGTACTGATGATCTGGTAGGTGGATTCTGGTGTAGTAGTGACCACCAGATACTGCGAGAGATAAGCGGTGAACTGGCCAAAGACCACCGCACTGAGCAGCCCACCAAGGGCGATAATCCTGGAGTAACAGTTTTCCCACGGCCAGAAACGGTACTGGTTTCTGAGCTTCATCGGTAGCGTTCAGGTCTCTATTGCCCCAAACAAAATAGATGAAGAAGAATGCTGCTCCAAGCCCGGCAGATAACAGGAATGGCAAGCTGATATCCAGCTTGGCCATGCCAGCGCCAAGAAACGGGCCGACGGCATACCCGATATTGGTCAGCGTGTATTTGATCGAGAAAACTTCGCTGCGATCAGTGACGGGAAGCAGGCTGCCAAATCCTGATTTGACCGCGATATCAATGACCGCATAAGCCAGGTTGATCAGTACCAGGCAGCTGTAGAACAGCCAAAGATCGCGAGCCAGAAACGTCCCGAGAAACCCCAGCGTGAACACACCACTGAAGCCCAGGATCAGCCGGTAACTGGACATCTTGTCGACAAGAAAGCCACCGTAAAGACTCAATAACGACCCGATGATCAGTGTGCTGCCAATAACCAGGCCGATATCGGCGACGCTCAAGCTGAAACTGCCGGAAAGGTAAATGACCAGATAGGGCAGGGTGATTGCTCGCGCCAGGGTCAAGATCAGGGACGCCGACAGCAGCAAATTTATTGTTGTCGGATAGTTTTTTAGCGTGGTCAGCATCCTTGCCTCATCGTTCAGCAGGTTGTTTTTATGGTGTTCGTCCGTCGCATGGTGTTGATTGATGCGCGAATCAAGCTTACTGGGGAATTGTGTTCTGATTTATGATGTTTTTTATCAGGTCGACAGAACTCAATTCATGAATGCGGGGCGTCCATGTTTCCTCCGAACGATTAAAGGGCATTGATGTATTTGTCTGCGTCGCCGACTCCGGCAGCTTCAAAGGCGCTGCCGAGCGGATGAGTCTGACGGCTTCGGCAATCAGCAAAGGGATAGCTCGATTGGAGAGCAGGCTTGGGACTCGGTTGTTCCATCGAACAACTCGAAGCTTGTCACTGACGGATGCGGGGACTGCGTTCTATCGCACATGCACAGGCGTGCTGGCTGACCTCGAAGAGGCTGAGCTGTCCCTACTTGCCGAAAACACTGAGCCTCGTGGCAGGATTCGCATTGACCTTCCAGGTGCATTCGGCCGCCAGCAGGCACTTCCGATTATTCTGCGATTTGCCCAGGAACATGCGCTGCTGCTCCCGCACATTTCGTTTTCCGACCGTTTCATCGACCCTATCGAGGAAGGTGTCGATATCGTCGTACGCATCGGTGGTTCGGACGTTTGGCCCGCCGCATTAGAACACCGCTACCTGGGCAGTGAGTGGCATATCTTCTGTGCGTCTCCCGCATATTTGAGTAAGCACGGCACGCCCGTGACCGATCGCGATCTGGAACAGCATCAGTGCATCGCTTACGGCTGGGCGGATGGGACGGTTAGCCCTTGGAGTTTTTCAGGAAAGCACCCGGGCGAAATTGAACGCAGGGCGATAGCCGCAAAGTTCGTTGTGGGAGATGGCGAAGGTCTGGTGATCGCGGTATCGGCGGGATGCGGGATCGCGCAGTTACCTTCATGGTTGATCAAACGTCAGCTTGAAGAGGGGACATTGGTTGAAGTGCTTCCCCACTTGGCAGCCGATGGCTTGGCGATCAATCTGATTTGGCTAAAGAGCCGTCAGGCGCTTCCCAAGGTCAGTGCACTATTGGAGGCACTTGCCGCTGGTTTGGTGCCGTCTGCTAGCAAAATCCAATGACCGCTTTTGGCCGATTGTGTTGAAAAAGTCGGCTATGGCTTCCACGGCAGAAAAGTACGCGTTCGAGATTGAAATTTTTACTTTGAGCAGAGGATTCCGGGCTCAGATTTCACACAGCTGCGCGTAAAAAAGTCGTTTTTAACAGTCAATATGCGGGCAGTCTGGAAGGACCGACTTTTTCAACACAATCGGACGATAGCAGTCGCCCGCGGAAGGGGCGTAACGGTCCTAGGAGCATCATAAAAATTCCTACACAAACCTCGGAATCCCTCACCTTTCCCGTCGTTCTGATGAGGCCTATAGTCCATCTCGTCGCCCAAAATGGCGATTTCGGGTTTGGCGACCCGGGATATGAGTGCGAGGGCCGTCTGCTCATTTGCAGGCGTCGTCGCAGCCGCAAAACCGCTGTACTATGGCGGTTGTCCGCGGGAGACCTTCGGGTCTGCCGGTTACTCATTCCCGGTTCGCCAACCTGCGCGCAACTGCCACCCTATCGTTTGGCGACGATCTGTTGGCGGTCTCAACAAACTGAATGAGATCTCCCTATGGAAAGATGCACGCCCCTCACCGGAATCGACCTGATCCCGGCCTCCCTGCTCATCGATACCCAAGCCCCACTCGACGTCTTGCAAGCCATGGCCGATTACCGCATTCGCACGGTCACGCAGGTGCTGGAAAACATCGCCTACCGCGCCGAACTCGGTTGCGACACGGTGGTGCTGTCGGACTTCTCCAAACTGCTGGCCATTCCGTTACGCGACGGCTGAGACTTGATGGATGTGATCGGCCGACGCTTGCGGGCTCAAGCAGCGGAATAAACGAAAACGGGCGCCATGACGGCGCCTGTTTTTTGTGTCCGCAAACAAAGAGGTGCGTCAACATCCATCGGGCTTACCAGCTCCGAGCGAAATAAAGGATTGTGTGCGCAAATGGCTGAAGCGGAGGTCATCGCATAGTCAACTTCCAATGCCCGAAAATCCATCGTTCCACAGTTTGGATGAATTCAAAATGGGTCAAATGACTGAACAATTGATCGACGTTCTGGATCAGCTCGCCATCGTACTTGAAAGCAATGGAGCCACTGACGAACTGCGACAACAACGTAGACAAGCGATCAACAGGCAATCTCCGGCGCTTCAAGCATCACTGACAACACCCCGCCCCAACACGGCAAAAACACGAGGCCTTAATCTCCACATCCGCCCGGGCCATGGCCAGATCAAGGCGCGTCTGGGCGGCAGCAGCTTCGGCATCCAGCCCCAGTCGTCTCAGGCATTCCGCATAGCCGTGCAAGCTCCACACATTGTCCAGATGCCAGGACGCACGGCTGAGGGTGTTGTCCAGTCCCAGATCGGCTCGATAGGCCTGCAACGCTTCTTCTACCCTGCCCTGCTCCAAAAGCAACGCGCCCAACGCATGTCTGACCGGTTGCATCCAGCCCCATGGCTCGTCGTAAGGCAGGTTGTCGTCCAGTGACAGCGCCTGGCGCAAGTGGGCGAAGGCGTCGTCGTAATTGCCTTTACGGTACTCGATTTCCCCGCGCAGCATGCCTGCGGCAACCGCCAGAATGTCGGTGCATTTATTGTTGAAAAGGTAGCGTGTGTCCGGCACTCGGGTCCAGGCTTCGAGGAGTAGTCGCTGTTCGGCTTCTGCGGCGGCGATATACCCGGTGGCCGCATGCGCCACGCCTCTGGCGTAATGCAGCATCGCCGTGGTCACGCAGTACAGCGCCTGGTCGTTCGGCAGCGGGGTGGCGAGGATGTCCTGCCATTTGCCGAAGCGTATCTGCACGTGGACCTTCATCGACACGAAGCCTTCCAGCCAGTCGGCCATGGGCGGTTGCTCCACGCGCAGCAGTTCTTCCCTGATGGTCGACATCAGTTGATCGGCGGCTTCCAGGGCCGGTTGGTATTGCCCGAGGAACATCGCCGAATAGAGTTTGAAGTGGTAGTTGTGGCATCGATACAAGGTGTAGAAGTTGAGCGGCCCTTCCTGTTCCAGGTATTTGCTGTCGGCCAGAATCGCCCGGCTATTGGTGACCATGGCCCCACGGTAGTCACCGCAGAGCACGTCGATGTGCGACGGCATATGGCGCAAATGTCCCGCATCCGGCACCAGGTCACGCAGGACATCGCCGGCTCGCAACGCCCGCTCCGGGTAGGGCGACATTTCCAGGGTGTGGACGTACATGTGCAGCACGCCGGGGTGCGGCGCATCGCCGTGCTGCGCCATCCGCCGTAGCGCCCGTTCCAGCACGTCTACCGTTTCAAGCGTGTCGGCGCCCGGCGCCGGTTTACCGGTTTTCAGATCCCACAATTGCCAGGGTGTGCGGTCGATCAACGCTTCGGCAAACAGCGCAACGACATCGGGATCTTCGGGAAAGGCTTTGTAGACATCGCGCATGGACGCCGCATAGGCATCGTTCCAGGCGAAGAGTTGGTCGAGGCTGGAGGCCTGATCGGCCTGGAGCGTTGCTCCAGCGCCCGGATCAGCGCCTGTTCCACCGGTGTTGCGCCGTCGATATGTCCCAGCGCGGTTTGCGTCGCCAGTCGGGCCTGGGCCACGGCCTCTTTCAACTCCTGTTCGATGAAGGCATCCCAACGCTTGTTGTAGTTGGGGCCCGAAGCGTAGGCGATGCCCCAGTAGGCCATCGCGCAATCGCGGTCGTGTTCGATCGCCTTTTGGAAACAGCGTATGGATTCGTCGTGGTTGTAGCCGTAGCACCATACCAAGCCACGATCGAACCAGCGCTGGGCCTGGGACGAGTGGGTCGTCACCGGGCGGCTGTAGGTGCCCAAATCGTAATAGTCGTGCATCGATTTATCCTCTCGACCAGAGCAGGGAACCTCGCAGGAAATCCTTGCGGACCTGGAGAGCCTCGACAGTTCAAGAGGTCCAGCATACCCCTGCGGTTCTGGCTGAGCGGCAGAGCTGACGACAGGAGGATCATTGCCGGCGTCGATAGTCACCATCAACTCAATGAAGTTCTCATAAAAAATCCGCGGCGTAACATCAGCGCCATACCCAACAACTACACCCCGGAGCACACCATCATGAAACGCCAAATCCTCCTCAACATCGCTTTCTCGGTTTTTGCAGTTAACGCTTTCGCCGCTACCTCTGCTCACCCGGTTGTCGCTGAAGGCGGCTCGGATCGTCGGATTGAAAGTCGTGTGGCTGAGGGTGGTTCGGATCGTTTGATCGAAAACCGCGTCGCTGAAGGTGGTTCGGATCGTCTGATCGAAAACCGTGTGGCTGAAGGTGGTTCGGATCGTCTGATCGAAAACCGCGTCGCTGAAGGTGGTTCGGATCGTCTGAT
>NZ_SOPU01000033.1:15059-40870 GCF_004402115.1 Pseudomonas sp. F01002
CGCTGCATAAATGAATGGCTTTACCGAAGCACTCAACGAAAAGCCCGGCCTGACAAGCCGGGCTTTTACGTGCACAAAATAAATCGATCCCTGCTTAATGCCTCCGCCGCACCTGTGATACATAACACTTGATTGTGAGTCCCGTACCCAGTGAGGTTTGCCCATGCTCCACTCCCCACGCTTACCGCAACTGTTGACCTGCGCCGTCCTCGGTTTACTCGCCTGCAGCGCGCAGGCCGGTGCGCCCTCCCCGGCAACCGATAGCTTGCAACCGCTGCTGGTGACGTTGAATGAACGGCTGAGCATTGCTGATCTCGTGGCGCTGACCAAGTGGGACAGTGGCAAACCGATCCAGGACAGTGCCCGGGAAGCGCAAGTCATCGCCAACGCCAGGAAGCTGGCCGTTGACCGCAAACTGGACCCGGATGAGGTAGCCGAATTGATCGCCGCACAGGTTGAAGCCAACAAGCTGGTGCAGTACGGACTGGTGGCCCAATGGCGAGCGGCTGGCAAGGCGCCTGACACGCCGCGGCCAGACCTCGCCAATCAAATCCGGCCACAGCTCGATGAGCTGCAAAACCGCCTGTTGCAGCAATACGCCGACTTCGCGCCCTACCGCAAAGACCCGCAATGCGCGAACTGGCTAGCCAAAGAACGATCCAGCCTAATCAAGGACGGTCTGCATGGTCAGGCACTGATACGCGCCACCGGGGAACTGTGCATCGCAGATCGATGACAGGGTAAATCACGTTCTAGCATCCCTGCTTGCGTCAATGGTCACCATTAACGCACTGAAGTTCTCTTAAGAAATCCGCAGCCGTGAACCATTGCATGAGCAACACCGAAGCGTTTGCCAACCAACAAAAATACAGGAGTTGAAAATGTCTGAACTGAAACTGCATCCCAAAGCCGCAGAATCCCTGAACCAGTGGCACGACATGATCAGCAAGGGTGACTTGAGCGCCTTGCCCGGTTTGTTGGACCCACAGGCGATATTCCGCTCCCCGATGGCTCACACGCCTTACCCGGGTGCGGCCGTGGTATCGATGATTCTCAACACGGTCATCGAGGTATTTGAGGATTTTGTCTACCACCGGGAACTGTCGACCGCAGACGGGTTGAGCGTCGTCCTGGAGTTCAGCGCCAACGTCGGCGGGAAAGCGTTAAAGGGCATCGACATGATCCGGTTCAACGATCAAGGAAAAATCGTTGAGTTTGAGGTGATGGTTCGTCCCTTGAGTGGCCTGCAAGCCTTGGGCGAGCAAATGGGACAACGCCTTGGCGCTTACCTGGCGGCCAGCAAAGCCTGAAGACGTTGCATCGCCTTGGGCGATGCCTATGCTCCCGGCTTGGTGTTAAATAGAGCGCGTAAAGCAGCGCAACGAGAACACCGATGAATACCCATTTTGAGATTAGTGATGTCCCTGAGCCCAACATTCAGCGCGATGGAAATATTCATCGCGTCGCCCATCAGCAGACGGTGGTAACAGCATGATCGAGGTCACCGAAGTTTCCATTGCCGAACTGCGTGCTGCGCTCGAGTCAGGCCGAACCACTGCGGTTGAACTGGTCCAGGCCTATCTCGACAGGATCGATGCCTACGACGGACCCGACACGCCCACCGCCCTCAACGCGGTGGTGGTTCGAAACCCCGAGGCACTGAACGAAGCGCAGGCGTCCGATGCCCGTCGGGCCAAGGGCGAGACGCTGGGTCCGCTCGATGGCATTCCCTATACGGCCAAGGACAGTTACCTGGTGAAAGGGCTCACTGCCGCCTCCGGCAGTCCCGCCTTCGCGAACCTGATTGCTTATCGCGATGCATTCACGATCGAACGGCTTCGCGCTGCTGGCGCGATCTGCCTGGGCAAGACCAATATGCCGCCGATGGCAAACGGCGGCATGCAGCGCGGGGTCTACGGTCGTGCGGAAAGCCCCTACAACGCTGACTATCTCACCGCCCCCTTCGCCTCGGGTTCATCGAACGGCGCCGGTACGGCAACTGCCGCCAGCTTCGCGGCATTCGGCCTCGCGGAAGAAACGTGGTCGAGCGGACGCGGCCCTGCATCAAACAATGGTTTGTGTGCCTACACGCCTTCGCGCGGGGTGATCTCGGTGCGCGGCAACTGGCCGTTGACACCGACGATGGACGTTGTCGTGCCGTTTGCCAGAACGATGGCCGACCTGCTCGAAGTGCTCGACGTGGTGGTGGCGAATGATCCCGACACCCGTGGCGATCTGTGGCGGATGCAACCCTGGGTGCCGATTCCGAGTGTCGCTTCGGTGCGTCCCGCTTCCTATGCCGAGTTGGCCGTGAAGTCCGATGCACTGGCAGGAAGGCGCTTCGGCGTGCCCCGTATGTACATCAATGCGGATCCCGAAGCGGGCACGAGCGATGCGCCTGGCATCGGTGGTCCGACGGGGCAGCGAATCATCACCCGCCCTTCCGTGATCGGGCTCTGGGAAGAGGCTCGCAAAGCACTCGAAGCCGCTGGCGCAGAAGTGATCGAAGTCGATTTCCCGCTGGTCTCTAATTGCGAGGGCGATCGCCCGGGTGCGCCGACCGTATTTACGCGGGGCCTGGTATCCAAAGAATTCCTGCATCATGAGTTGTGGGACCTGTCGGCCTGGGCGTTCGATGATTTTCTGCGGGCCAATGGCGATCCCAAGTTGAACCGCTTAGCCGATGTCGACGGACCGCTGATTTTCCCCCACGACCCGGGCACGCTCCCCAACCGGGAGGACGACCTTGCCGCAGGCATGGACGAGTACGTGAAGATGGCCGAGCGCGGCATCACACCGTGGGACCAGATCACCACGCTGCCTGACGGACTGCGCGGACTTGAGCAGACGCGTCGAATCGATCTGGAGGACTGGATGGATCGGCTGGGGCTCGATGCGGTGCTATTCCCGACGGTTGCCGACGTGGGTCCGGCGAATGCCGATGTCGATCCGAAGTCTGCGGATATCGCGTGGAGCAATGGCGTTTGGGTCGCCAACGGCAACCTCGCCATCCGGCACCTGGGCGTTCCCACGGTCACTGTGCCGATGGGCGTCATGCCGGACATCGGCATGCCTGTCGGGCTGACATTTGCCGGTCGTGCCTATGACGACTCGACGCTGCTGCGCCTGGCTTCGGCGTTCAAATCGATCGGGACAAAACGATTGATCCCACATCGAACCCCACCCTTGCCGGTTGGCCAACAATAGAAAGGGCGGGATTGGAGCTTTACACGCTCCAATCCCATCCACTGGTTGAACGTCGCCCCGGAATTCAGCGCCAACGTCGACGGAAGAGCATCAACGAGAGTTTTTCGGCAAAACGCGACGGCCATTCCATGGCACGCCTGGTGGAGATCTTGCGGGCGATGTCCACAAAGGGTGTGACGATCAGGCTATAGAGCGTCAGGTAACGGTCATGATCCTGTTTGCCGGTGCCGAACTGAATAGGCTCGGGCGTCGAGTGCGTGACGTAGAGCGTCCCGAACATCCAGTCCCAGAGTGACAGGTTGATACCGAAATTCTTGTTGAAGTGTCGGGGCGCGTCACTGTGGTGAATCTGGTGCTGCGCCGGGCTGTTCAGTACATGCTCGACCACGGGGCCGAATGAAAACCAGACATGGCTGTGACGCAAATTGGCCGCCAAGGCATTGAGGATCAAGACCATGTAGGTCACGCCGAACAAGGTGTACCGGCTGATCTCCCCGCCACAGGCGTACCAGAAGACACCGGCGAAAGCGCCGAGGCAGACGGTGTCAGTCAGTTTTTCGACGATTTTTTCCACAAAGTGAATCCGGCTTGCCGTCGCCGGCACCAGGACGGGCGCGGAATGATGGACTTTGTGGAACGCCCATAGATGCCGGGAATGAAAGGCGCGATGGGCCCAGTAATGGATAAAGTCTTGCACCAGAAACACGCCCAGCCCGTAGAGCAAGGAAAGTGAGAGGTTCTCCCCCACCTGCACGCGCGCGCCCCAAAGATTGTTGAAAAACGAAATGTAGTCACCGGAGCGCAGGACGTACGGGTCAACCAGGCCAACAATGGGCAGCACCAGCGCGACCTTCAGGATGGCCCGCACGAAGTAGTACCGGTAATCCAGCAACGCCGAGGGATGAAAATGAACCCGGTGCCCGCCGATGAACTGCCAGAAAGAACGTGCGTCGGTCAGTCCACGATATTTTCTGAATCGGTACAGGCTATAGGCGATGCTGTAGGACAAGCAGAGAAACACGACGCTGAAGCGGCCGTTCAGATCGAAAATGCCAAGAAACTCGTCTGCAACAGGCTCGATCACCCACTTGATCAGGTAGTCATACAGAAGCGCGAAAACATCCATTAACGGCTCCCCTCCGTCAAAAGGGGGGGATTGTAATTCAGATCGTAACCACCGGGTGTTCCGAGCCGAGCGAATGCCTTTCGAACGTCACAAAACCCTATTGCGGCTGAAACGTCTGAAGGTACGCCAAGAGGTTTTCGATCTTTTCCGGGTCGCTGAGCCCCCAGAAAATCATGCGGGTGCCAGGTACCACTTTTTTTGGAGCTTCGAGGTACGCGGTCAGCGTTTCGCGGTTCCAGACAATGCCGGCTGATTTCATCGCATCGGAATATTGATAATCCGTGGTGCTGCCCGAAGGGCGTCCAAAAATACCATTGAGCTGCGGCCCGAATGAACCGCGCGCCGACTCCCCGACCTGATGGCAGCCGCCGCATATCCGCTTGAACAGTGTCGCACCCGCTTCAGCATCGCCGGCCGCTTGAGCTTGCGCGCTGAATAATCCTGCATTGAGCACCAGGGCGAAGGTGAGTACGGCGGTTTTCTGCATGTTCTGCTCCCAATCATCTGTGGCTTGGCGCCAGTGAATCAACTCGCACTCGCTTGAAACTTCTTCCTGTACGCCGCCGGCAGCAAACCCACTCGCTGGCGGAACAGTCTACGGAACGAATTACCGTCTTCGTAGCCTACGGCGTAAGTGATGCTGTCGAGTGTCATGCGGGTGGATTCAAGAAGCTGTTTTGCCTTCTCCAGACGCAGGGTTTGCAGGTAGGTAATGGGCGTGTAACCGGTGGCTTCCTTGAAACGCCGTTTGAAGTTCCTGACGCCAAACCCGAATTGCTGGGCGACGTTATCAATCAGCAGCGGCTGATCGAAGCGCTCCTCTAGCCAGTGTTGAACCCGCAGGATGTCGCCATCCCCATGGTTCTTCGGCAATGACCACATGACATACACCGATTGCTCGCTGCGCACAGCGTCGACCAGCAAGTATTTGCTGCACTTTTGCGCCAGTTCCAGTGAAGCGAACCGGCGCACGAGGTGCAGCAAAAGATCCATGGCGGCACTCGCGCCCCCGCACGTGATCACGCGATTGTCCTCACAGAGGATCTGCGACTCCTCCAGACAGACCTCGGCATACCGACGACGAAAGAAGTCTGCAAAGGCCCAGTGCGTGGTAGCACGAACGCCATCCAGCAGGCCCGTTTCGGCCAGCATGAATGCCGCCGTGCACATTGAAGCCAGCACGGCCCCCTGCGCATGCTGTTGACGCAGCCATGGCCCATAGGCTGAAAAGGCCGGCAAGGCGTCCTTCAGGGTGAAGAGGAAACCGGGGATCAGCACCAGATCGGTTCGCGGGATCTCGACGGTGGACCGGTCCACGCGCAGTGTCTGCCCTCCCCACGCGGCGACATCACCACCATCAAGCGAGGCGATGACCACGTCAAAAGGCGCGCCGGCCTTGTCGGCGAACAGGTTGGCGGCGCTGAGCACTTCCAGGGCCATCGTGGCGCTGGCGGCTGAACATTGATCCGCCAGTAAAAGCGTGATGTGCATAAATGATCCAATTGCGCTTTTCGCATGAAAAAAGTCATTTGCGCACCTACCTTACCCAATCCTTCCTCCCTAAAGTGCACGCGTCACTCAATCATCGGCGTACTTATGAATCTCTGGTTCCGACTTTTCCTCATGCTGTTCCGTTGTCCGTGGCGCAAGCCGGTTGACGCCTTGGCCACCACCGTCGTCCACATGCGCGTCTGGCCGCTTGATCTCGACCTCAACCGACACGTGACCAATGGCCGGTATTTCACCCTGGCTGATATAGGACGCATGGACTACGTGTTGCGCAGCGGTGCATTCCGGGTGGCGCTGCGCAATAAGGCCGTGCCTATCGTTGGCGACACCTGGGGCAAGTTTCGGCGTGAACTGAAGCTGTTTGAAGCGTTCGAGATTCACACCAGGATGCTGGGCTGGGACAACAAGTGGAGCTTTATGGAGCACCGCTTCGTGAGCAAGGGACGCGTGGTCGGTGTCGTGGTGATGCGGGGTCTGTTCCGCTCTGCCAAAGGCACCGTTCCACCTGGCGAGTACGCCCGGGAACTGGGCTTGGCTGAACAGTCGCCGTCGATGCCGACGTGGCTGACAGACTGGTCGCAAAGCTGCAATGACATGAGCCGTGAGCTTCGAGAGAAAGAGGGTCAGCCTGCCCGGCGCCCGCAGACCGTCGAATAAATTCGGCGCTCCCGCTATCCGCTGACAGCCTCAAGCGCACACTCTATCCTGTGCACCCCGAATCTACGCTTGCCACGACTTCACCGGAGACATCAGTGCCGCCCCTGACCGCCCGCGAGGTTTACCAGCAATTGCGCGACGCCGCGCTGGAAGTTCGGCTTCTGAAGAGCCTCGACGAACAACCCGAGCCCGGCCAGGTACAAGTCGATATCGAGGGCTGGCGTCTGACCCTCGACTTCGATGGCAATCGCCTTCGTCACTGCCAACGTTGCCAAGGCCCGGACGGCCGCGAGGGCGTGTTCGACAGTTGGCAACGTTACGGCACGGACCCGGTCAGTTTGCTCAGCACCTGGGAGCTGGCGCAGATAGAGCGTTTGCTGACTGAACTCAAAAACGCGGTTTGACCGCCTTCCACTCCGGCTTGTAACGCTGCATCTGTTTCACGTCATCGCGCTGACGAATGCCGCAAGTCAGGTACTGGTCATGCAGCTTGCCCAGTTGATCGTGATCCAGCTCCAGGCCCAACCCAGGCGCGCGGGTGATCTTCACGCAGCCATCGACGATGGGTATTTTGCCGCCCTTGATCACCTCTTCATCCGGTTCCTGCCACGGGTAATGCGTATCGCAGGCGTAATCCAGATTGGGCACCGCGGCGGCGACATGCGCCATCGCCATCAGGCTGATGCCCAAATGGGAGTTGGAATGCATCGATACGCCAAGGCCAAAGGTGTCGCACATTTTCGCCAGCGCCTGGGTGTCGCGCAGGCCGCCCCAGTAGTGGTGGTCGGCGAGGACGATCTGCACGCTGTTCAACGCGACACTGCGGCGGAACTCATCGAAGTCGGTGACCACCATGTTGGTCGCCAGCGGCAGGCCGGTGCGCTTGTGCAGTTCGGACGGTGCCGAGCAGTCATCGGCTGGCGAGCGCAGAAACCGTGTCGGTCAAAGACCTCGATGCGCAACCGTTCCTGATGTACTCCCACGCCGCCTACCCGCCGTTCAACGAACTGCTGACCGGCATGCTCCGCTCTGCCCGCGTCGCCCCGGAATACGTGCAATGGCTCGGTTCATCCTTGACCATTCTGGCCTTGGTCAACGCCGGAATGGGCCTGGCCCTGGTACCTCGCTGCACCACCAGCGTGGTGTTCAAGAACGTGGTGTTTCGCGATATCGATCTGGGCGAAGGTGTGCAGAGCGAGCTGCATTTGATCTGGCGCGAGAACAATGACAACCCGGCGTTTGCGATGTTGCTGGAAGGCATTCGAAGGGCTGTGCGGGAGGGATGGGGCGTTTGAGTCTGTCGTTGCCTGGCGTTTCTTTGGGATCATCGACCACTTTGCCTCTGACGACGAACCCGGCCCTTGCGCAGTGGTCCAAACATCTGATGGCGTCGCGACTGATCAAAGGCCTTGGGCCTGGTTCATTCAAAAGCGACGTTTTGCAATTCACACACATCAGGGTGCGCCGGATAACGTTCAGTAGGTTCGGATCCTGTCTGGTGCAGGCGCTGACTGCTGCTCCCATCCCCTGCTCCCTTACCGGAGTACGAAAATGACTCAGTCAATGCGCTTCTTCCTATCGATCTTCCTCGCGACAGCATCATTGGCATCAGCGAGCCTCCTGAACTATGCAGGTGCGGCAACCGCCGAGGATCTGAATGCCGACTCCAAGCAAGCGTTGCAAACGCTTTACAAGTCCACACCCTTTGCCAAAACCATTTCGCAGAATGCCAAAGCGGTGCTGGTCTTCCCGAAAATCATCAAGGCCGGCCTTGTGTTTGGTGGCAGCTATGGCGAAGGCGTGCTGATGAAGGGCTCGAAAGTGGATAGTTACTACAACTCCGTAACGGGGTCATGGGGGCTGCAGGCAGGCGCCCAATCGTACGGTTATGCGGTGTTCCTGATGACTGACAAAGCCGTGAATTATGTTCGTGAAACCAAGGGCTGGGAAGTCGGCGTGGGGCCAACCGTTGTCGTGGTTGACGCAGGCGTCGCGAAGAATCTGTCGAGTTCGACACTCAAGGACGATGCCTACGCGTTCATATTCGACCAGCAAGGGTTAATGGCCGGGGTCAGCATCGAGGGAACGAAGATTTCCCTGATCAAGCGCTGAAAGCCTGCCCTTCAAGGGGTCTGTCTTTTGAGGCGTGCCGCGTGGGTGCCCCCTCTACCAAGGCGTCTTGTGTACCAGGCAAGACGCCGCTTTGGGACAGGATGCACGGCGAAATTCTTGAATTGTTGAGCGCTATCACCGTCCTCGCCAAGAGGGGGCCTAATGAATCTTCTAACCCGATGTAAGGGTGCATGTATTGCTCTGGTGCTATGCGTGGTTGTGCTCCTGACATTTGTGATTGGCTCCAGTGCTTTGCCTAGGATAGTGCCGGACATGGCTCGCGCTCCCTCTGCGCCAGTGCAACTCGACGGAATACACGGACCTCTGTCAGCCGAGCACAGCAAAGCCATTCTCGACCGACTCAAGTCCACCGGCGCAGAAACCAACATCTTCGATGCGCACCTCGCAATCGAAGAATCAGTCGCCGGTAGCCCGCTAACGGAAGGAAACAAGGTCGACTTGCTGCAGGACGGTCCCACCACCTACCAGTCGATGATCAAAGCCATTGAAGCTGCGCGCGACCACATCAACATGGAGACCTACATCCTCGACGACGATGAAGTCGGCCAGCGTTTCGCCGCCGCACTGATCGCTCAGCAACACAAAGGCGTACAGGTCAATCTGATCCGTGACAGCGTCGGAACCCTTGGAACACCCTCAGCGTTTTTCTCTCGATTGACCGAAGCGGGCATCAAAGTGCTGGAGTACCACCCCATCAATCCGGTGACGGCCAAAGCGGGCTGGGACGTGAACCAGCGCGACCACCGAAAGCTGCTGATAGTGGACGGCCGGATTGCCTTTCTCGGCGGGATCAACATCAGCAGTGTCTATTCAGGGGGCTCGTTCAGCACTCACTCGAAGACTCGCCCAACGGGTGATTTGCCCTGGCGCGATACCGACTTGCGCATCGAGGGACCCGTGGTTGCAGACCTGCAGAAGCTGTTCATCGGAACCTGGACTGCCCAGAAAGGTGAACCACTCGCGCCTCGCCACTACTTTCCGCCACAGGAGCGCAAAGGCACCGAGGTGATTCGCGCCATCGGCAGCTCGCCAGATGAGCCGTTCAGCCTGATCTATGCCACGCTGATTTCGGCGCTGCATAGCGCGCAGACCGAGATATGGCTGACCAACGCCTACTTCGTGCCCGACCCGCAGTTGCTGGCGGCACTCAAGGAGGCGGCAGCACGTGGCGTAGACGTCAAGCTGGTGTTGCCCAGTAGCACCGATTCGTGGCTGGTGTTCCATGCCGGACGCGCCTACTACAGCGAGCTGCTGGAGGCCAACGTCAAGCTTTACGAACGCCGTGATGCGCTACTCCACGTCAAGACTGCCGCAATCGATGGCGTGTGGTCGAGTGTCGGCTCCACCAACCTCGACTGGCGCAGCTTCGTGCACAACGATGAAGTCAACGCCGTTGTGCTGGGCACCGGATTTGGAAAAAAGATGCAGGCGGCATTCATGGCTGATCTGGCCAAATCGAACGAAATCAAGCTGGAAACGTGGCAGCGCCGCTCGCTCGCAGTAAGAGCCAAGGAGCAGATGGCGCGACTTTGGGAATACTGGCTTTAAGTCGAGTGGCGCGGGAACTGTGCTGCCTAATGGAAGTGGGAGCAAAGGTGCACTACCTTATATTTGTACACCCTCGCGTCGCAATCCAATTCAGGTTGAGAGGTGGAATTCATGAACAACATCATCTACATCGTCGGGGTAATTGTGATTGTCGTGGTTATCCTGTCGTTTCTCGGGTTTACATAGAATCGAAGACCGTCTCGTATTGACAAGGCTGTACCCCGCATCGCGAGGCACAGCCTGGTCGCGCTTGCTTTGAAGTGCCGCCGGCCGAATGGCTGAAACTCAATGCCGGTGGGGATATACCGCTGGTCACGGCGTACGTGCAGCCAACCCAGCGGTAAAAAATCAACCCTGTGAGTAAGGGTCTGCAGCGTCCTGCCGATAACGACAAAGCGTTGCGCTCGATTGCCGGCGCTTTACGGACCAGAAAGCATTAGCAGGGACTTTGCATGCGCCACCTCAGACACCTTACTTCTCCTCTGAATCAGCAAAAGATTGCCGACGTCACCTTCCATCTCGATCCGTCTGATCAGAACGAATTGGTGACGGTGCTTCAGCGTTTTTTTGCCGAGCCGGGTCAACATGCGTTGCTGGATATTCCCGAGGAAACCCGCAGCGTGTTCCTGCTCGAAGGTGAGCGCAAATGGGTGTTGAAACACAACCGCCTGACCCACTGGAAAAAGCAGCTGCAGAATTTTCTGGGCCTCAAGCGTGTGTTCGGGTTGCATGACCTGACCAACGAATTCATCAATCTGTCCGTTGTGTCTGCCAAGTCAGAATCATCGCCCAGAGTGGCTGCATTCGGCCACGTTGGACGTTTTCCGTTTCTCAAGGAAGAGTATTTGCTGGTCAGTTTTTTCGACAATCATTGCAGCGTCGATGAACGACTGATCGCCCAGCCCGAACAGGCGCAAACGCTGCTGTTGGACATTTTCCAACTGTTTGGGCAGACGCTGGTCGAGGGGTTTGTTCACATGGACCCACACCCCAAGAACATCCTGATCGGCCCCGATGGCAGGCTGCGCCTGATCGATTTCGAATGCTGCGCGCATTCGGTGCTGGATCACGACTTCAGCCTGGGTTTTCTGCTGGGTTACTTCTATCGCTACTGGTTCAACACGTTCATATCGGTTGAACACTACAACGCGTGCTGTGAACGCTACCTGAAGCTTCAGCACCCAGCATTGAACCGTGAAGTTTTCCAGGCGGTGTATGAACGCTTTCGAGACCGTGGTGTTTCCCGGAGCACGCGTTACCGTATCCTCACCTGCCCCAAGGCCCAAGCCGCATTCCTGCACGAGTTGATGTAACCGGCAGCGGTTGGCTCAGCCTTGCTTCAAATCGAGGCAGTAGGTGTAGTAACCCGTATCGCGCACATAACCCAGCGATTCATACAACCGTTGCACGCCGACATTGTCCGTGGCCGTTTCCAGCACCATGCCTCTGGCTCCAGTCAACAACGCAAAGGCTCGCGCAGTGTTCATCAGCAACGTGCCGACCCCTTGCCCTCGGGCGGCGGGTGTTGTGAAGAGGTCGCCAAGCAGCCAGGTGCGGTGCGCGTCGATGGAGGAGAACGTCGGGAACAACTGGACGAAACCCAGCGCCTCGCCGTTGGGGGCCTGGGCGAAGAAGATCGCGGATTCGTCCCGGGCAATGCGCTCGGCGATGAACTCGCGAGACTGCGGCAGGTTCGACGGCTGGCCGTAGAAGCCTCGATAGGCGTCGAAGAGGCTGGCGATTTGATCGATGTGGGATGCGTCGGCGCGCTGGGCCTGGATGTCCATGTTGATCGTCTCCTTACGGATTGATTTGATGAGCGGGAAAAGGGAAATGTAGATCAAAAGATCGCAGCCTGCGGCAGCTCAGGTGTACGCCCTCCCTTGTAGGAGCTGCCGCAGGCTGCGATCTTTTGGGGTTCACCCAATCCTTAAGGCCTTTCAGCTCCGCTCAGGGCCACCGCCGGCATTGATGTCCTGGCCAGGCCGTAATAAAGAATCCCCGGGACCACCAGACCAACGATCCAGGAAATATCGACACCGCCGAGCTGCGCGACCATCGGCCCGGAGTAGAAGTGCGTATCGACGAAGGGCAACTGGATCAATACACCCACGACATACACGCTGATCCCGCGCATGTTCCAGCGGCCATAACGACCCGCCGGGTCGGACAATGCCGGGATGTCATAGCGCTCTTTGTTGATGAAGTAGTAATCCACCAGATTGATCGCGCTCCACGGTGTGAAGAAGGTCAGCAAAAACAGGATGAAGTACTTGAAGGTGTTCAAAAACGAGTACTGCCCCAGCAGTGCGAGCGTGGTGGACGCCGCGACAATCAACAACACAAACACCATCCGCTGCCGGGCGGAAATCTCGAGACGACTGCGAAAACCACTGATGATGGTGGCCACGCACATGAAGCTGCCATAAGCGTTGAGCGTGGACACCGTGACCTTGCCGAACACCACGCTCAAGTACAGCAGGGACGCCATCACACCAGTGCTGCCCAACCCGACAATAGTTGCCACCTCGTGACCGCGGAAGTTCGCACCGGCCAACGCTGCTGCAAACACCCCCAGCACCATGGACGCCTGGGCGCCCAGCACCGTTCCAAGCCCGACGGCAGCGAACGTCTTCCACGAAGAGGTTTTGCTCGGCAGGTAGCGTGAGTAGTCAGCCACATAAGGGCCAAAGGCGATCTGCCAGGACGCGGATAACGACACCGCCAGCAGGAAAGTACTCCAGCCGAAGTGACGGTTTTCCAGCAACAGGCCGATATCGTTGAGGGTTATCAACCGGGTAAACAGATAGACGAAGGCGATGATGCCCAGCACGCTGGCCACCCGGCCGACCAAGTGGATGACCCGGTAACCGAAGATCGTCAGAAATGCGATGCACGAGGCGAAAATCAGGATGCCGGCGCTGTCGGTGACATGGATCAATTGGGCAATCGCCTGCCCAGACAGTACCGCGCCGGTGGCGCTGAAACCGAGGTACATCAGGCACACCAGCACAATCGGGATGGCCGCCCCATAGACCCCGAACTGCACACGACTGGAGATCATCTGCGGCAGCCCAAGCTTGGGCCCTTGCGCCGCGTGCAGGGCAACCACTGCGCCGCCGAGCACCTGGCCGATCAGCAAGCCGATTAGCGACCAGAACACATCGCCGCCCAGCACCACGGCCAGGGCGCCGGTGACGATCGCCGTGATCTGCAGGTTGGCGCCGAGCCACAGGGTGAACTGGCTGTAGAGGCTGCCATGCCGCTCGGCCTCGGGGATGTAATCGATCGAACGTGTCTCGATCAGGGGACTTCGCTGCTGACTATCGCTGACCTTGGTCATTACGGTGTTTTCCTTTGAGGCGCTTGTTTTTATGGTGTGGGCTCGAACGCTTAGAACGCCTTGCTGGCACTGGCAACCACAGTGGCCGTGCACAGATCACCATAGCCGTACCAGCTCGTGCATTCGCTTTTCGACAGGTCGGTATCAATGTAGCTAAGGCCCCAGGTCACGCCCACGAAATCACGGGTCAACTTGGCTTCCCACTCGCTGTAGGCATCACGGCTTTCGCCGCTGGCGGACCAGAAAGCCGGGTCTTTGACATCGTTGCGACCCACGCGCAGGTCCAGGCCGATCTCGGCCGGTAATTCGATTTTGTAGCTGAGGTAGGTGTAAAGGGTGTCCTGGTCCTCGCCAAAGAAGTTCGGCGTATCGTTTGAGTAGTAAGCGCCGAGCTTCACGCCATAAACGTCAAGGACGGCGTAGACCTCACTCAGGTTGAATTGGCCCTCTTTTGGATAGTCGTACTTGATGTACCCCAGATCGAGGCTGATGGCCTCGGTCGCCTGCCAGTAGTAGCCCGCGTAATACTCGAGTTCCTGCCGCGTCTTGAACTCGCCGCCGAAATCGACATTCGAGGTCCAGGCACCAACGTACAGGCCGCTGCTGTGCATCAGCGTGGCGCCGGCCTGAGCCACCGGATCACCCAGGGTTTGCGAAATGCCACGGGTGCGGTAGTCGCTGAAAACTCCCAGGGTCATGTCCAGGCTGAAGTCATCGTTGAGTGTCAGTGCCTGGGTGGTCAGGGGTGCCAATACAAGCGTGGCAAGGGTCAATACTGAGCGTGCGTTCATACAAGTCTCTTATTGTTATGGAGGTGCGGGTTATTTCAGGCATGGCGATGCCGAGCCCCTCGTCGGACGAGGAGCCGGGCGTCTTTTGCGTGGTGCGGGTGAACGGAGGGTCAGGACGCGGGCGCGTACACCTCTTTGCCGGCGAAGAAGGTCTTCAGGACCTTGGTGTCGAACAGTTCGTCATCGCTGACCTTGAAGACATCGCGGTCGAGGATGATCAGATCGGCCTGTTTGCCGGGTGTCAGCGAACCAATCTGCTGTTCCAGGCGCAGGGCCTTGGCGGCATTGAGCGTGTAGGCGTAGAACATGGTCTGGCGATCGATGCTTTCCTTGGCATTCAACACGCCCAGCGGCCCTTTGCGCGTGCTGGCCTGAGCGATGGCATTCCATGGATTGGGGCTGGATACCGGCCAGTCACTGCCACCGGCAATGACCGCACCGGCGTTATGCAGGGACCTGGCGGGATACTGATAACCGTAAGCAAACGCGCTGATATAGGGTTTGACGAGCTCGACGGTGTAACTCTCGCCGGTGGCCCACAGCAATTGCATGGAGGCGATCACGCCAAGTTGCTTGAAGCGCGGAAACTCTTTCGGGTTGACCAGTTGCAGGTGGCTGATGCTATGAGCCACGGGTGTCGGGTTGAGTTTGCGCGCGTAGGCAAAACCATTGAGTGATTCACGCACCGCACGGTCGCCAACCGCGTGCATGTGCACGATCCAGTCGCGCTTCTCCGCTGCCACGACCAACTCACCGAAGTGCGCGGGGTCGATCAGCAGTTGACCGTTTTTATGGCTGTTCTTGAAGGGAACGATGACCGCTGCCGTCTGCCCCGGAAACTCGAGAACGCCGTCAGCGAATACCTTGATGCCAGGAAAACTCAGGTTGGGTACGCCCTCAAATTTCTTCATGACCTTGGCCAACACTTCCAGGTCGGCCGGTCGGCTTTTCGGGTTGGTCAACAGCAGCGCGGCGACGTGGGCATTGAGCTCGCCCTTCTCTGCCAGTTCGCGGTAAAGCGGCAGCACGCCGTAACTCTGCTCGGTTGCCTTGAAGTCGAACAGCGAATCGCCACTGCCGGCATTCGCCGCGGCGTCCATCCAGGCGGTGACGCCGTATTGATTATTGACCTTCACCGCCTCGCGGGCGGCTTTCAACATGATCTCGTCGCTGGGCGCGGGGAGCTGGCTGCGTACCAGGTCCCAGCGAGACTCGGAAAAATAGCCATTGGGTATGAAATCCGCGTCATGACCCACATAGCTGCGATCCTGTTCCGAGAGGCCTTTTACCAGTGTCGCGTCGATTTTCAGACGCTTGAGCATGGCGTTGTTGGCCCAGCCGGTGTGCCCGTCGATCCCGCTGAGGACCACCGGTTGATCCACCCAGCGTCCCTGATTGAAGCGCTCCCCCAACTCACGGCTCTTGCCCCAATAGGCCGAACTGACCCCGGCGATGCTGATCACGTCACCGGCACGCGCAATGCCCGACTGATCCTGTTCGATAATCCACTGTTCAAGCTCCGGCAACGGTTTGACTTCATCCAGCAGGTTGGCCCCCATGCTGTCGAAGGCCGCAACCACCGGGTGACTGTGGGTATCAATCATTCCTGGCATCAGCACCTTGCCCGCCAGATCGATCCGTTGCGTGCGGGTGTTGGCCAGGGCGTTGATCTCGGCATTACTGCCCACTTTGAGAATCTTGCCGTCTTGCACGGCCACTGCCTGGACCAATCCCTGACCGGGTTCGGCGGTGAAGACCTTGCCGTTGAACAACACAAGGTCAGCGGCGGCCATGGCTTGCACCGAAGAAAAGGCCAGGGCTGCGGCCAACAGGTTTGGAATAAATCGCTGCATCGGAACGCTCTCTTGTTTTTATTGGGCAGGACGGGAGGCTGATGCCTGGGATAACGCCTTCGGATCAAGGCCAACGAACGGCGCCTTGGCCCACACGACCTGGCCGCCCACTACCGTCAGCAGCACGTTATTTCGAGCCAACTCCTCCTCGGGGACCTGCATGAAGTTCTTGTCCAGTACGATCAAGTCGGCGAACTTGCCGACCTCGACCGAACCGACAACAGCGTCCAGTTTCAGCTGCTCGGCAGCGTTCATGGTGATGGTGCGCAGCACTTCAGTGCGCGACAGCGCCGGGTCGGCATTCAGCCTCCCCGCATACTTGGGGCCGTAGCTGTGCGGGTTCAGCGGATCACCTGAGCGGGTGACACCGATCTTCAGCGCCAGGAACTCGTCGAGCGGGTCGACGGGCCAGTCGCTGCCATACGCCACACGGCCGCCAGCACGAGCGATGCTGCCGGAGGGTTCCATGCGGGAAAAACGCGCAGGCCCCAGATGTTCGTTGGTACCGTCAACCGTAGACGGTGCCTGCTGGGCCCACTGGAAGGACATGTTGGCGGTCACGTCGAGCGCCTTGAAGCGCGCATAGTCGGCAGGGTCCACCGACTCGTTGTGAGTAATGGCTGGGCGGAAGCCATTGCCAGGCAGTTGCTGGCGCACGTATTCGATGCCGTTCAGTGAGTCACGCACCGCGCGGTCTCCGGTGGCATGAAGATGCGGATCGAGGCCGGCCTGAACGGCCTTCAGCAGCAGCGGGTTGAGCACTTGCGGCGGGAAGTAAAGCTCACCTGTGTTCTTGCCGGGTGTCCACTTCGGCGCCTTATCGGTGCCGGCATTGCGCAGGTACGGCGTCAACATTGCACCCGTGTCCGCCGGCGCGTTGATGATGCCGTCCATGAACAATTTGACGTGACGCATGCTCACGCCCGGCGCCGGTTTCGCTTCGCCCTGGTCGTAGGTAGTGGCCATTACCTTGGCCTCGGCGATGGTTTTGTCCGGGTCGGCAGCGGCGGCGGCAGGGTCCAGTTTGATCGCCAACAAGGCCCGGGCCGTCAGCTCACCCGACTGTTGCAGGGTGGTAAACGCTTTGCCGTTTTCCGGCCCCGACAAGGCATCGAAGAAACTGGTGATGCCTTGCTGGCGCATGGCGTCGAGCGCCGCGCGGGTCTGATTGAGTTTCTCTGCGTCGGTGGCGGGTGGCACCACGGCGGCCATGGCCTCGGCGGCTCCGTCTTCGCAGATGCCGTTCGGGTTGCCGGCGCTGTCGCGCATGTACTTGCCGTCACCGGGATTGGCCGTTTGCTTGTTGATGCCGGCCACTTGCAGACCGCGCGAGTTGGTCAGCACCGTATGGAAGTCGGTGGAACGGACTTGAATCGGACGGTTGGTCTTGAGCGCATCCAGTGTCGACTTGTCGGGATCGCCGTCGAGTCCGGTCATGCCAATGCGGTCCCAACTGCCCACTTCGAGCCAGACATCGGGGCCTTTGTCCTTGTCGGCATCCAGGCACGCCTGAATGGTTTCCTGGAAAACCTTGCGGGTCATCGTCTGGTATTTCAGGTCGCACAAGGTCATGGCGCGACCGCCGTCTCCCGGATGCATGTGTGCATCAATGAAGCCCGGCATCATCATGCGGCCGGCCAGGTCGATCAGCTGTGTCTGCGTGCCGATGTAAGAGGAAACCCCTGCATCACTGCCGACATAAACGATCTTCCCGCCCGTGACGGCGATCGCCTGCTGCACGGAATTCTTGCCGTCGACGGTGTAGACATAGCCGTTGCGCATGACCATGTCGGCGCCTGTCGAAGCGTGTGTCTGACACCCCACCAGCGCCACACAGGAAAATGCCGTTGTCGCGGCAACGGCGATAAATAGCCTGGAAAATTTCAACTGCCTCACCTCTGTTTTTATAGTTTTGGAAGTGGCCCGAACGGACGGTCGCAAGCCCCTGATATGCAGGGCATACCCTATAGAGCGCGGCGGTCGGATGGACCTCCACAAATGAGGAGGGGTAAGGCAATTAATTGAAATACAGGGGGTTAATCGCGGCGCGTTGCTTCCGCAAGCGAGGTCGATGACCGCAGGACAGAACCCAGTTCCACTTTGCTCTTCACGCCGAGCTGCAAGTAGCAGTTGCGCAGATAGGTGCGCACTGTGGCCGGACTCAGAGAAAGGATTTTGGCAATTTCCTTATAGGAATGGCCGGCGGCGAACAGCATCGCAGCCGTGCGCTCGCGTGGCGCCAGCACCGCCCCACGCGACTGTGTTTCGAGTGACAGGATGACGTGCTCGGCGTTAGGACTCAGCGTCAACGCACAACGACCGAGGCGAATCACACACGGCGCTTTTTGCAGTTGCGCGATTACATCAACGGGAAGCATTGAACCACTCCAGCCGGGCAACTCGCGCTGAATGGCGGCGCATAGACTTGCGCCGACGTACAGCAGACTGCCGTCCATCCGGGCGACCCCGAAGTCACTCGCCCCGTTGCCCGTGTCGAAGCGAATCATGTCCTGCACCTGGAACCGCCACAGCTGCAACAGATGGTCGCAGAACGCCGAAAACAATCCGTCCTCACTGTCATTGAACGCACAAGCATCACCGCCACGGTAGAGACAGACGAAGAACATCAAGCCGCTTTCGGGTAACTCGAAGGTGATGCACATCACGTGGTAGAGGTCGTGGCGCCGAGCGAACGCGTCCACTTCTTCATTAGGGTCGGTGAACCCGCTGTCGCGCACCACCTCACCGGGTCGACTCAAGGTGTCATGGGAGAATTTGTCGTCACCCGCACTCTTGTGCCATTCGGTGGCAAACGATTCGGGCAGATTGATTCGCCCGTGCATCCAGCTTTTGGGAGGCGCATTGACACCTGACGCAGACATCTCGCCCCACCATGCCGAAGCGAAGGGCACCAGTTGGCTAAATGCCTGCAGGCCGTCGGCGATAAATTGGGAGGCGCCTCGATCTCGGGCAAGGCGACCCAGGTGCAACACGCAACGATTAAACGCCTTTAGCGTGGCCATCGACGTGTTGGCGCCGACCTCATCACCCTCCTCCATTGTTTTTATCCTGTTTACTACACGGCGTATTTTTTCGACGATGCCATAGGCGCGGTTATGGCGTCCAGCGAGCGCTGTTGTTGCGGGAGAATTCTGGTGACTGGCAGCGTTCGGCAGTAGCTGCCGGAAGGCCACGCTGTGCGCAAACGGATCGCCGCTCGCTGTCGTACGGTTTACTCCGGCTGTCAGCAAGAATGACCCAAATGCGCTAATTCCGCTAAACCGACCCAGGGGCAGGCACAACACCGTCTAATCTGAATAGAACACGACCACAAACATGCCTCTAGCCTCTTGATACAGGGGAGTTGGGATGACCGGAAAAACTGCGCGCCACTGCTCGTCATGGGTCCTGCTCTCCCTGCTCGCCATTAACCTGGCGCTGACAGCGGGATGTGCAGGCAAAGCTGCCACGGCTCGCTATTCAGCCTCAAACATAGGCGACAGCTGCTATGCAAAAGCGCTACCCACTGCCGGCGAGGGCGGCCTGGCTTGGGGCTCCACCTTGAACATGGCTCGCAAAAAATCCCTGGACAATTGCATACGCTATGCCGGCCGATCCGGTGGCACACCCAATACCTGCAAAGTGGTGTTGGCAGAGTGCAAAAATTAATAGAGGGGCAGTGAAAGCGGGCCGTTCGGTTCGCGGTCAATCACTTGACCGAACGCCAGTCGCGTCATGACCGAAGGCATCTGATTAACACGCCAATTGCCAGAGCCCACAAACATTTCTTGAGCAGCATGATGCACCTCCGCTTGGAGTTGCGCAGTCATCTCCGTATCGAATGCAATGTCCAGTGAATTCGCGGCCGCCCATTGGAGCGGCCAGCCAACCGGCACGGCCATAAATCTGCAGCAATAACGAGCAACTGCGGTTTCCGTACGATCCCTCAGAGCCAACTGCACATTATTGATAGCTACCCCGGTATCGAGGATTTTTGTGCACCGACACTGCCCGCCCTACCGGCAACTGCAAGTGCCACGCAACAAGCCAGTAACGAGAATGCGGCGAATGCGCCCATCACATGTAGATAAGGCAACACGTGATTCCAGGCTCGAGCCACCCCCAGGAAAGCGGCGAATAGCCAACCGCTCATGGAAAGCGCACCCAACAAGGCGAGCCGCGTGCGGCCTGCACTGCGCAGTGCGACGAATGGAGCCTTTTGCAGCAACGGGAAGCCGACTCGATGCAGTAATGCACCGTTGAGGCTAAGCAGCGCGACGACAGTTACCTTGGCCCAGAGTTTCTGATTGAGCAAATACGCGTCGCCTTCATTGAGATAACCCTGAAGCACCAGCAACAGTCCGCTTACCCAAAGGGCCAGTAGTGCGAGGCTGACGATCCTCTGAGTTTCATCAAGGTACTCAAGCCTCGCCTGGTCCAGTATTTCCTTGCGCCAACTCCAAAGCTTGTGATCCGCCTGCAACACCCTCCCCAAGGCAATACACGTAGCAAGCAGATGACCGTATACGAGAAGCATTTTGAGCATTGCCTTGACCTTATTATTGTTTTGGCGCTGCGTTCCCTGCTTCGCTGAATTGAAAACGAATGATACAAATTTGCAATTGCATTTTCAAGATGAGCATTCATTCCTAGGCTGGCACCGACCGCGATACAACTGTCGCGACAGACAGCAAAAGGCCCAGAAGCAGCCATTCACTGATTCAAGCCCCTTTGCAAAGTCACTTCCGACAGATCGTCTTACTGACGTCGATCTGATTTTGGCTTGCTCGATACATATGGATAAACGTATATTCTGATAACCACATGTACTGAAGACGCCTCCATGCTGAACCCTGCCGCCGTATTCAAATGCCTGTCCGACGAAACTCGCACGCGGGCCACCTTGCTGATCACCCGTGAGGGAGAGTTATGCGTTTGCGAACTGGTCTGCGCCCTGAACGACAGTCAGCCCAAAATCTCCCGCCACCTCGCGCAGCTCCGGGCATGTGGCCTGCTGCTAGACCGCCGCCAGGGTCAGTGGGTGTATTACCGGCTCAACCCCGAACTGCCAAAGTGGGTTCGCACCATTCTTGAGACAACCCTGGAAGCCAACGCCGACTGGCTTAAGGAAAACAGCACTCGACTCAAAGCGATGGGCGACCGCCCTATCAACACTGCCGCCTGCTGCTGACCCATCACCCGTCGAGACTGCTCATGATTACTGCGTTCGCCATTTTTCTCGTCACCATTGTGTTGGTCATCTGGCAGCCCAAGGGACTGGGTGTCGGCTGGAGCGCCTTCTTGGGGGCTGCTCTTGCACTGATTGCAGGCGTCGTGACGCTGGACGATATTCCACTGGTGTGGGGCATTGTCTGGAACGCCACCGCTACGTTTATCGCGGTCATCATCATTAGTTTGTTGCTTGATGAAGCAGGCTTCTTTCAGTGGGCCGCACTGCATGTGGCACGCTGGGCCAAGGGCGATGGTCGTCGTCTGTTCGCTTTCACAGTGCTATTGGGTGCAGCCGTTTCCGCCCTGTTTGCCAATGACGGTGCGGCGCTGATATTGACCCCCATCGTAATTTCAATACTGCTCGCATTACGCTTTTCGCCCGCGTCTACCCTGGCGTTTGTCATGGCGGCGGGCTTTATTGCCGACACGGCCAGCCTGCCCCTGGTGGTGTCGAATCTCGTCAATATCGTTTCAGCCGACTACTTCGGCCTGGGTTTCAGCGAGTACGCTTCGGTCATGGTCCCGGTCAATTTCGTTGCCGTAGGCGCCACTCTGGGGGTGCTGTATTGGTTTTTCCGTCGTGATATACCCGAACGTTATTCACTGGATGACCTACAAGATCCACGACGTGCCGTGCGAGACCCGCTGACGTTTCGCGTCGGCTGGATTGTTCTGGGTTTGTTGCTGATTGGGTTGTTTGCGCTGGAGCCTCTGGGCATTCCGATCAGTGTCATTGCGGCTGTCTGCGCCGCGATGCTGTTCGCCGTTGCGGCGCGTGGGCATGTGATTTCAACCCGACGTGTATTGCGTGAAGCGCCATGGCAGGTCGTGACCTTTTCGCTGGGCATGTACCTAGTGGTTTATGGGCTGAAAAACGCTGGCCTGACAACCTATCTGACGGTAGCCCTGAACTACTTTGCCGAATTCGGCATCTGGGGCGCCGCGTTGGGGACTGGTTTTCTCACGGCGCTGCTGTCATCCGGCATGAACAACATGCCTACGGTGTTGGTGGGTGCGCTGTCGATTCAGGCCAGTGACGCCACCGGTGTGGTGCGTGAAGCCATGATCTACGCCAATGTCATCGGCTCTGATCTGGGCCCGAAAATCACGCCTATCGGTAGCCTGGCAACACTGCTCTGGCTGCACGTTCTGGAGCGCAAGGGCATCCGCATCACCTGGGGTTATTACTTCAAGGTGGGTGTCGTTCTGACGCTGCCGATTCTGTTCATCACCTTATCTGCCCTGGCCTTGCGCCTGGGCGCTTAGCACCTGCCCGTCTGGAAAGAGGAGTCGTCATGCGCGTTCTGTTCATGTGTACCGCCAATAGCTGTCGCAGCATTCTGTCCGAAGCGATGTTCAATCATCTCGCACCGCAAGGCTTCCAGGCGATCAGCGCCGGCAGTTTCCCCAAAGGACAGGTTCTGCCGCGCAGCCTGACCACGTTGCAAGAGGCCGGGATTGCGATCGACGGGTTAAGCAGCAAAGGTAACGACGCCTTCGAGGCCAATCCACCGGACATTGTCATCACCGTCTGCGACAAGGCCGCCGGTGAGGCGTGCCCGGTCTATTTCGGGCCGGCTTTGAAGGCCCATTGGGGATTGGAGGATCCATCAGACGTGAAGGGTGATGAGACCGTCGTCGCCGCTGCATTCCACTCGACGCTTGCGCGCATCGAAACGCGCTGCCGGGCGTTCCTCGCCCTGCCCTTCGCCCAACTTGATCGCGACGCACTGAAGCGCGAACTCGACCGCATCAGCACGCTGTAATGGGAGCCCCCATGACCCACTCACTGCCTAATCTCGACGCGTCATTGATTCAGTCCATTGCCAGTGACGACGGCCGACACAAGCCGCGAATCCTGTTGCTGTACGGCTCGACCCGCGCACGTTCATTCAGTCGGTTGCTGGTCGAAGAAGCGGCCCGTCTGCTCGAACACTTCGGTGCAGAGACGCGGATCTTCAATCCATCGGGACTACCGCTACCGGATGACGCACCCAACGATCACCCGAAAGTTCAGGAATTGCTTGAGCTGATGCAATGGTCTGAAGGACAGGTCTGGTGTTCACCCGAGCGCCATGGCTCCATGTCTGCCGTATTCAAGGCCCAGATTGACTGGGTGCCGCTGGCCCTGGGCGCCGTTCGCCCGACCCAAGGGAAAACGCTCGCCGTCATGCAGGTCAGCGGCGGTTCCCAATCCTTTAACGTGGTCAATCAGCTTCGCGTGCTGGGACGCTGGATGCGGATGTTCACGATCCCTAATCAATCTTCCGTGCCGAAGGCTTTTCTGGAGTTTGACGAAGGCAATCGCATGAAACCGTCCTCGCTGTATGACCGGGTGGTAGACGTCATGGAAGAACTGGTGAAGTTCACGCTGCTGCTGCGCGAGCGGCCGGATCTGGTTGACCGCTACTCCGAACGCAAGGAGTCAGCGGAAGAACTGACTCAGCGGGTGAATCAACGGTCGACTTGAAAGCTGGGATGAAGCCAGTAAAGCGTCTGCGATCCACCCGCACTTGTCCTATCCTTCTATCCAACCAACAACTCCGGTCACCGATATGCCCGCCCCCGAATCCACCCTCCTCGACAGCTGGCACCACAACGCCCAATCCTGGATCGAAGCCATCCGCACCGGCGCCATCGAAAGCCGCCTCAAGGTCACCGACCAGGCAATCCTGCTGGCGGTGCTGGGCCGCCAGCCAGAGCGCGTGCTCGACCTGGGCTGCGGCGAGGGCTGGCTGTTGCGCGCGCTGACTGAACGGGGCATCGAGGCGGTCGGTGTGGATGGCGATGCAACGCTGGTCGAGGCGGCGCGGGCGGCGGGCTCTGCGCAGGTGCATCTGGCGAGCTATGAAGCGTTGGTGGAAGCGAAGGTGGACATCGGCCGCGACTACGACCTGATCTGCGCCAACTTCGCGCTGCTGCACCAGGACATCATCCCTCTGCTCGCGGCCATGAACGCCCTGCTCGCCCCGGGCGGCGCGCTGGTGATCCAGACGCTGCATCCGTGGACCGCGGCGGCGGGCGACTATCAGGATGGTTGGCGGGAAGAGACCTTTGCAGGGTTCAAGGGGCAGTGGCAGCCCATGCCGTGGTACTTGCGCACCTTGTCCAGTTGGCTCAATGCGCTGGACATGGCCGGTTTTCAGCTGGCCGCCCTGCAAGAGCCGCAGCATCCGCAAAGTCCTGTGCCGCAGTCATTGCTGTTAGTGGCCGAGCAGCGGGGTTCGCTACTCTTCAGTAAGTCCCTTCCCGTACCAACCGTCTGACCTCAGCCTGTATGGCATAAGCCGGCGCCTCCACAGCATTGAAATCCTGTGTATAGCGCTGGGCAAATCCCTCTACCCCCCACTCCTGATACTGCTGCACATGCTTTAATTCGTGAGCCCAGAGCGCGACGTCCTGTTCTGCGGTTTGAGCGTCCCGGAAGAGGATGATGTCGATCAGCGTCACGGCACCGACATCGGGATTTTGCAGCATGGCAGTGGCGGCGCTGAATTGGCCGTTGTCGCTCACTTTGTAGCGCGCGGCGTCGAGGACGCTGGGGTCGTACCAGCGCAGCAGTTGTTCCCGGATGTGCGGTGGAATGGGTTGGATGCCGGCGCTGGCTGCTTCAGCGCGGGCTTGGGTCAGCCACAGCGCCAGGGCAGGTGCCGCGATCTGGTAGATGCCATCAGGCACCAGGTCTGGCAGGCAGATGCAGCCGTCCAGGCACACTTGTTTCTCGCCAGGTGGGCAGGCGTTGGTCTGGGCTGACACGTCAAGAGTCAGGCAAAGAACAAACAGCGCCACCAGGCGCGTGGTGATGGGCGACATTGGGCGCTCCAGGGACGGACGCAGCGCGAACAGTGGGCCACCATTGATCGACGATCCGCATGGCTTTAGCGTAGTCCCGAACCAAGCGCCCCCAAGATAATCGCAGGAAGCGACAGACCACTGTTTCCTGCGAATCCTCACTTTAGTAGACATGCGTCCGTGGCAGCTCTTGGCTGGTAGCAGCCCGTCGCGACCGGTTGAATCCACAGCCAATTGCAGTCCTTCGCGACAGGCAGTAACCGGACATAAGCGGTCGAAGCTGCATCGCATCGAGTACCGACTCATGCGCCCAGCACTAATCTACACTCCTGGCTAATGGTTCGATCAATGCTGCATCTGACATCGGCAACGCAAGTAGATGTCCAACCTCCGTCCCACTTCACTAGATAGAGGTCAGTTATGCCCAGCATCTCCATTCGAGCACTGCTCATCACAATCTTGGTCACGGCCTCCTGCTTATCAGGCGCTGCCGAGTCCACAGCAGCGAAAAGTACAGGAGAGAACGATATGTCCCACCCTTCGGCATTGTCCTATGAAGTACTCGTTACTGACGGGGTAACTAGGGCGAGCGATAAACGCCTACCCAATGGTGATCGCAT